>JBBALS010000105.1:0-6276 GCA_040402915.1 Flavobacteriales bacterium | reverse complement strand
TTGCATGAATTATAAGAAGCGCATGAAGATAAGTAAATAACTGCGCCAATAATTGCGGAAATTAAAATGAACCTTTTCATAGCTTATGGTTTATGTAAATAACTATAAGATTGAAATATTAGTATTTACGTATGTGGAAATCTGCAAATCCCCATTTTCTCCTATCCATTCCAAACTTTCCTCCGGAGGTCATAGCCAAATGAGGCTTCCACTCGGGATGAATCATTTCTAAGCTTCTGCAAATGCATCAGCAAGAACTGATTCCCTTTCAACTTTTCCCTTTCCCCTTTTCCCTTTCCCATATCAACTTTCCACTCAAGAACAATTGCATACCTTCTTATTTAAATTAACTTGCGCACCCAAATCAATTGAAAATGAAATCAAAATCTACCCTATTAATTTTATTCTTTCTTGCCGGATTTTTAAATGCTCAAGAAAATTACAACCTTCAAATGCGCGGTCATCTCGCTTTCCCAGGAAGAGAACTTGCCAACATTGGCGGTTATGTGGATAGTCTCGGAAACGAATACGCTCTTGTTGGAACAAATACAGGTCTTTCCATTGTCAACGTAACCAATCCCGATAATCCGGTAATGAGTTTTGAAGTGACCGGAATTACGAGCATTTGGCGTGAAGTAAAAACTTGGCAGGGCTTTGCTTATGTTACTACCGAAGGGACAAACGGAGGTTTAACGGTAATTGACTTACGAAATTTACCAATCAGCATCGATTCGCATGTGTATCGTGGTGACGGAGCTATTCTAAATCAGTTAAGTACTTCACATGCGCTGCATATCGATAATGGATATTTGTATTTATACGGTTCGAATATCGGAGTTGGTGGAATTATATTTTTAAGCTTGGCAAATCCTTGGAATCCAATCTATATGGGACGTTATGATCAAAATTATGTGCACGATGGCTATGTTTCGGGTGATACCGTTTGGGCATCTCAAATTTATGCTGGCGATTTAACTGTAATTGATGCTAGTAACAAAACAAATCCTGTTATTCTTGGTGTTCAAACTACCCCAAGTAATTTCACACATAATACGTGGCTTACCGATAATCATGATGTGGTTTTAACAACTGATGAAGTCACCAATTCGTTCTTAACATCGTATGATATTACCGATTTATCAAACATTACAGAATTAGACCGCTATCAAACGGCTCCTGGAAGTAATTGCATCGTTCACAATACACATGTTTTAAACGATTATGCAGTAACATCTTGGTATACCGAAGGTGTTGTAATTGTGGATGCCAATCACCCAGCCAATTTGATCGAAGTGGCGAAATACGATTTTTCAACATTCGAAGGCGGAACGTTTAATGGATGTTGGGGTGTTTATCCGTATTTGCCGAGTGGGAATCTTGTCGCATCCGATATTGAAGGTGGTTTATATATTTTAACTCCTACATACAAACGAGCTTGCTATGTGGAAGGAATTGTGCGCGATAGTGCATGTGGTGAATTATTAGAAGGTGTTACTGTGAGTATTTTGGGAGCCAATGCAATCGATGTTTCGGATGTTGATGGAACGTATCGTACAGGAACAGTAAACTCCGGTGTTTATTCCATTGTTTTTAGTAAACCTGGATATGTTTCTCAAACATTCAACAATGTGAATCTAGTTAATGGTGTGCTTACTTCATTCGAAGTTAATTTGTCGAGCCCTAATGGTTTTGCTTTGAATGGTTCAGTCTTGAATAATGCGGGTTCTCCCATTGAATCGGCTTTGGTTTCCATTTCGGATCCTTCAACAAGTGCTCAACTCAGTTCGGATAATTTAGGTGAATATGCGAAATGCGATTTAATTGCCGGTACGTATCAAGTAGTAGTTGGTAAATGGGGATTCGTAACCAATTGCAATCCATCAGCTACTTTAAACAGCAATTCTGCTAACATCGAAACAACATTAAATCCCGGGTATTATGATGATTTTCAATTTAACTTTGGTTGGACGGTTACTTCTACCGCCACTGCAGGGATTTTTGAACGTGCCTTGCCCACAGCAACCAATTTAAACGGAGTTGCTTCTAACCCAGGAATCGATCAAGATGCCGATTGCAATGGATTTGCATACGTGAGCGGAAATGCAGGAGGTTCGGCTGGTTCCGACGATATCGATAATGGATATACGCGTTTAACCTCACCAATCATGGATCTTTCAACATACGGAGATCCTTATATTTATTACAGTCGTTGGTTTTTTAATGCTGGCGGAAATGATGCGGTTAATGATACTTTGTATATTCAACTTTCAAACAACGGCGAAGCTCCTGTTACCATTAAGAAAATTGTGCAAGACGCCAATTCATCACAATGGATTGAAGAAATGATTCATGTGAAAAATTATTTCAGTCAGCCCGGACAAGTTCGTTTTATTTCGCAAGCGCAAGATTTCCCCAACGGACATATTGTTGAAGCAGGAATTGATCGTTTTTATGTAATTGATTCAAGTGCCGTCGGTATTGCTGAAACATCAGAATTTAAAAATGTCTTGAAAGTCTTCCCAAATCCGGTAAACGACAGATTGAATTTCAATTGGGGGATTTCTGAAAATGTATCCTCGCTTTCAATGGAAATTCTCGACATAAGCGGTCGCGTTATCAAATCGCAAATACTTTCAAACAACAAGGGGGAAATTCAAATCGCTGTTGATTTCCCTGCTGGGATTTATTTTGTTCGTTTAAATGCAAATAATCGCACGATGAAAACTGAGCGTTTTGTAGTAGTGCATTGATTAAGATAGGAAGCAAAATCCCGATTTAAATTCTACTGAAAAAGTGTTATTAATTTTTTCGAAATCACTTTATTTCTAAGTTTCAATCACCTTAATTTGCATTCCGATAATCTGATACAACAATGCCTCAAAACAAAGAAATTCGTTCAGTTTTAATTATCGGAAGTGGCCCAATCATCATCGGTCAAGCTTGCGAATTCGATTACTCAGGTTCACAAGCTGCTCGTTCCCTCCGCGAAGAAGGAATTGAAGTTTCTTTAATAAATAGCAATCCGGCAACTATCATGACCGACAAAGTTTCGGCCGATCATGTGTATTTGCTACCATTAACAACGGCGTCGATTGTCAAGATTTTGGAAGAGCGGAAGATTGATGCGGTGCTTCCTACCATGGGCGGTCAAACGGCATTGAACCTTGCCAAGAAAGCCGACGAAATGGGCATTTGGGCGAAGTACGGCGTGAAGATTATTGGGGTTGAAATAGATGCCATCGAAACCACCGAAAACCGGGAAGCTTTTCGTCAGTTATGTGTCAATTTGAACGTGGGTGTGCCTCCTTCCCAAATTGCGAATTCCTTTCTCGAAGGAAAAGAAGTAGCACAACGTATCGGATATCCATTGGTTATTCGACCTTCGTATACACTGGGCGGAACAGGTGGCGCTTTTGTGCACCGCAAAGAAGATTTCGATGAACTACTAAACCGCGGACTTCACGCTTCTCCCACTCACGAAGTGCTTATTGAAAAAGCATTATTCGGTTGGAAAGAATTCGAGTTGGAATTACTCCGCGACAATAACCAAAATATCATCATCATTTGTTCCATCGAGAATTTCGATCCGATGGGAATTCATACTGGCGACTCTATTACCGTAGCGCCTGCCATGACATTGAGCGATAAAGCCTATCAGCGCATGCGCGATATGTCAATAAAACTAATGCGCAACATCGGAACGTTTGCGGGAGGTTGCAATGTACAGTTTGCATTAAATCCAGAAAACGAAGACATCATTGCCATCGAAATCAATCCACGGGTTTCGCGTTCTTCGGCCTTGGCTTCCAAAGCAACTGGATATCCTATCGCCAAAATTGCTGCGAAACTGGCTATCGGATATAATCTTGACGAATTAAGCAATCAGATTACTGGAACTACATCTGCCTTTTTTGAACCAACACTCGATTATGTAATCGTGAAAATCCCACGTTGGAATTTCAATAAATTCAAAGGTGCCGACAAGTCGCTCGGACTTCAAATGAAATCCGTAGGCGAGGTGATGGGTATTGGACGTTGTTTCCAAGAAGCATTGCAGAAAGCGTGTCAGAGTTTGGAAGTAAGTCGCAATGGTTTGGGCGCCGATGGTAAAGATTTGAAGAATCCGGATGCCGTTCTCGATAGTTTGAAAAACCCAAGTTGGAACCGTTTGTTTCATGTGAAGGATGCCATGACTATGGGAATTCCTTTCAAGACCATTCACAAACTCACTCAGATTGATCCTTGGTTTTTACACCAGATCGACGATTTGGTGCAGTTGGAACGTCGAATGGAGCGCTATTCAATAGAGAATATTCCTGTTGAATTAATGCGTGAGGCTAAGAAAAAAGGCTACGCCGATCGACAAATTGCTCATGTTTTAAGATGTCTCGAAAGTGAAGTGTTTAACAAACGACACGAAATGGGCATCAAGCGTGTGTATAAATTAGTAGATACCTGCGCAGCCGAATTTGAAGCTCAAACGCCATATTATTACTCCACATTCGATCAAGAAAACGAGAGCATTTCGAGCGATAGAAAGAAGATCATTGTGTTGGGTTCTGGTCCAAACCGCATTGGTCAAGGCATCGAGTTCGATTACAGCTGCGTGCATGGAATTTTGGCTGCCAAAGAATGCGGCTACGAAACCATCATGATTAATTGCAATCCCGAAACGGTATCTACCGATTTCGACATTGCCGATAAACTTTACTTCGAACCCGTTTTCTGGGAACATATTTACGACATTATCCTCCACGAAAAGCCCGAAGGTGTTATCGTTCAGTTAGGCGGACAAACGGCTTTGAAGCTTGCCGAAAAACTCGATCGCTACGGAATTAACATCATTGGAACATCGTTTAAAAGTTTGGATTTGGCCGAAGATCGCGGAAGTTTCTCCAACCTCTTGCGCGAAAACAACATTCCGTATCCTAGATTTGGAGTCATCGAACATGCCGATCAAGCTGCCGATTTAGCCCGTGAATTAGGATTCCCTTTATTGGTGCGTCCGAGTTACGTTTTGGGTGGGCATAACATGAAAATCGTAATCAACGAACAAGAACTCGAAGACCATGTGGTGGATTTGTTGAAAGACATTCCGGGAAATAAAGTCCTACTCGATCATTTCTTAGAACGTGCTGTTGAAGCCGAATCGGATGCTATTTGCGATGGCGAAAATGTGTACATCATTGGCATTATGGAACACA
Organism: Flavobacteriales bacterium; assembly: GCA_040402915.1. GTDB lineage: Bacteria > Bacteroidota > Bacteroidia > M30B66 > M30B66 > CALQRR01. Next base: position 1,072 of record JBBALS010000105.1, on the reverse strand, counting down.
TCGAACCCGCTGGAATTCACAGTGGCGATTCCAATGCATTATTGCCACCATTTAGTTTGAGCGAAAACGTGATTCGTCAAATTGAGGAGCATACGCGCACCATCGCAAAAGCCCTTCATACTGTTGGTTTGGTGAATATGCAGTTTGCAATAAAAGACGAGGTTGTGTATGTGATCGAAGCTAATCCGAGAGCATCGCGTACTGTGCCGTTTATTTGCAAAGCTTACGACGAGCCTTATCTGAACTATGCAACCAAAGTAATGCTTGGACACAACAAAGTAACCGACTTCAATTTTAACCCACGTAAACACGGATATGCGATAAAAATTCCGGTGTTTTCTTTTGATAAATTCCCGAATGTAAACAAGGAATTAGGTCCCGAAATGAAATCGACTGGCGAATCCATTTTGTTTATTGAAGATTTACACGACGAAACATTTTTGAAATTGTATTCGGAGCGGAATTTATATTTGAGTAGGTAGTAGTTTATATTTCAAAATTTGGTTTGCTTGTTCTGGAAGCAATTTTGAACTTATTTGTTACTCGATAAGCTAAAGCTACATTTTTTAATTAGCTTTTTTTAGTGTGCTTTCGGGGCACATATACTGCAGGACTGTTTAAATATGCCTGCGGATTTCCGGTAAGTGGAAGCAACTCTGTTAATTCGACTCCTAAGGCTGCAGCAATTTTAAGCAAGGTGAGTAGCTGAGGATTTGATTTTCCATTTTCGATAACGGAAAGGTTTGGGACTTCAATGCCTACTTTATAAGCAAGGTCGGACTGTGTAAGGCATAATTTTTTTCTTTTTTCGACGATGGCCTTACCCAATTCTATGAGATATTCTTGGTCTGAAAGCAGCACATGGCTGATGAAAGATATAATTTTTCAATTTATATTATTAATATGCATTAGTTTGCTTATTATTGCACTGCTAAAATATTTTGAAAGTTTAATGTCGTGATGTTAAAGGCGACTAAATATCAAATTGAAGCGCTGAAGTTCAGAAATCAGCATAAAAACGGGGTGTCTGCAGCCATTGCAGAGGCGGAACCGAAAAGCCAATGAGTAGGGA
>JBBALS010000104.1:1349-6289 GCA_040402915.1 Flavobacteriales bacterium | reverse complement strand
TCCATCTTGGGCGACTAGATCTTAACTTACCCACTAAAAAATGCTAAGAACCAATTGTTTTGAAGACACCTCCGAACTAAAGGCTTTCTCAAAATTGTCGAGCATTTTATTAATCATTCTTTCAAAAAAATCCATCTTAGCAGTTTGCTTCTTTTTATCGTTGTATTCACGCCTTCTATATCTCTCTGCAAAGTCTTTGTTCAAAATATTTGTTTCTGCATTGTTATAAGTAGTATTGAGCCCGAAACCTTCAATTGTATTGATTATCAATTTAATATATAGATGCGTGGCAATTGAATATAAATAGAGATTAGAAGAAAAGACCACCCCCTTTACATCTTTCAACCTCTCAATCTCTTTCAAGATATCCTCCAGCTTTACAAACCATTTTAATGATTGTGATGCAAATCTCAATTCTTTTAATTTTTTGATAACCCCGTCATCAGGAAACAATGCTAAATCTCCAATGAAGTCAATAAACTGCAACAAGAAGTCAATCTTATCATCATTACTGCCATTCTCTGGATAAGGTTCAAATTGTTCAGAAAACAAAATGTTTTTAGCAATAATGGCTTTTCTTTTTAATTCATCAATTAGATTTTTATATGATGCTAAATCATTATCATAAAATAACTCAATATCATTTGGAGGTTCTATCATAATTCCATTTCAAATAGGTTTGAAGCAGCAAGTTAACAAGATTTGCAGTTTGAACCAATGGGAGAACAATCTCCAATCCATGTGGAAATCTATGAACGAGTACCTATATTTGCAAACTATTGGAAATAAAGTCCCCAATAATACACTGGTTTCATAGTTCAATGGATAGAACGAGCGTTTCCTAAACGCTAGATCTGGGTTCGATTCCCAGTGGAGCCACTTGACCCTTGTAATTCATTTTGCAGGGGTTTACTTTTTACAGATGTAATAACCGCGAGCTAATTTAACATCATCCCCAAAGCGCCTTACAAATGGAAACTACTTCTTTGGAAGCACGAGTTGGAACTAGCGCTGTATCGGAAATGCCCGACACCACTCGGGTTATATCATGATCTATAAATCCAGTTTTTGCCCAATCATTCTGTTTGGCAACTGTGATGTAAGTAGAAAAATTTCGGTGTTCGGAACCTGGTCGTTCGCTTATAATATGCAATAGTATGTTCTTGCTGTTTGATGGAAGAGAATCTCCAAATAACAATTCACCAACTTGATATCCCGCACGAACTCTTCCATTGCGAATTAAAAGGTGTTCGTCGGCAATGGAAAATCCATTCTCAAGCAAGTCCTTGCGTAAAATTTCCAAGAAAGGTTTTAAATGTCCATTGTCGAATAAGGAAAGAACATTCAATCCGTCGGAAATGACAATTTGAACATCCGTTTTTTTCGTTGAACGTCCTTGTTTTAATTCCTGAATTTTCTTTAAAGAACTACCATCCAGTTTTTCGCCCGAGGCCGGATGATATACGTAATCTATTCTATCATTAGAAATTGAATTAAGCTTAATTACATTGGGAATAGTTGCAACAAACGAAGGAGAAAGTTCTTCCCACAAACAAAACTTCGCATCTTTGTATAAGGCCCTAACTTCTAAATCCAATTTGGGTTCTAAATCCCAAAGCTGCTTCCCGTGGCCAACAGCAATCGGAACTCCTCGTTTCCGAACATTGGCAATTGCGGTGTTTCCTTCAGCATAAATAATTTCTTTTGAGCGCGTATCACCATACCTTTTTTGGTGCTGATAATACACCCAAACGGGATCGCCGAAATGCTGTGTTGGAGAGCCATCGGAATTTATTATTTCAATATTTTTGAAAAAATCCCACATGGCATCATTGACCTTGTAGCCAAATTTCTCACGCACCCGAACATGATCGCTAAATGATGTTGTTAAGTAACTCAACATCGGATCATTCTTGGTGGGCAAGGCCATTAAATAGGCAGGATTTGCAGGCATAATCTGATCGATACACCAATCGAGATCGTCGAGACTAACGTCCATGTGAAGCGTGGTACAAATATCCAAACCAATGGTGAGGCCGTGTAATTTACCCATCACCAAATCTTCGAGGCAACAACGAACCAATTGTTCTTTGATACGAAACACTTCCGGTCCAATAAATCCCGCAACATCATTCACAAATACCCAAGGCTGCTGATCTTCAGCAAATAGCTGCATCTTTAAAGCCCGATGAAATCCATACTTCCTCGATTCGTGAATTAACAAATCGAAGCCTGCTCCATGACCATTGGTTTCGTCGGCACCTTGACCCGTTTCGGCATACAAACCATACTTTCCTTTCCTAGATTTTGCATGGTTCTGCATTTTCTCGACCGAAATATCAAAGGTTTTGTTGGCATCGTCGGTTTCGGCAATACTTTGAAACCAAATTCCAGTGGTGCCTTCATGTTCTTTTTCAACTTCCGCTTGAATATCGATATGGGCTAAAACGCAATGCGGAATGGTATTCTGAAGTCCAAATGTTTGGATGATATTGAATAATGTTTCTTCAATTTTTGCGACATCTTTCGGATTGCTTGAAACAGGATTTGTTCCCAAAACCACGTCACCGACGGCATATGAAAAAGCATCCATGACTTGCCAAAAAACATCTTCCGGATTATCGGTTGGCGAATTGGGCTGCACACGAGCGCCCATATACCCTTTGCTCCCAATTTGAGAATCGGGCAGAGGATTAAACACCTTGCTACTAATGCGAATAAGTTCATCATTCGACATTAATTTCACCACCACGGCAATTTGATCGCTGCTCAGAGAAGTGATAATTTGCTGGATTTCATTTTCGGTTTTATCAAGCAAGAATGTTTTGAATTCGGAAAATGTTAGCTTTTGAATTTCTTGGTTTTCGGAAGTTGTTTGGTCGATTAGCTGGGATAAATTATCCGTGTAAACCGAGTTATTTTTCAAGTCAACTAAGCGCGTATTGCCAATTAACGTTCGAGCATTTAATCGAGATGTTTCACTTTCTGCAGCTAATCCAGCAATGGCATCGCCTTCTTTAAATTCATTTCCGGCAGCAAGAATTTGTCTGTAAAATGTTAAATCGAATTGCCCTTTCAAGCGGATGATATAATCGAAAATACTTTCGCCCGATAAGGGTAAATCTATTGCAACTCCTTCAATGTTTAGGTTCGAATTTGATGAAAATGTAAAGGATGGATTTAACATCAGTGTTACACTGAGGCATCCCGAATTCAATAAGAAACGTCTTCGATTCATAGTTCAATTCGGTTAGATTTCAATTGCATTTTAGTGTCCATTTTACTCAGGTAAATTTGATTATATATTTGACACTAATTGAGATTGTTTGTTCGCAATTCCTTCAAAGTTTATTCTTATTTATAGAGGGTCTCCAAACTTTATCCAGGGAAGAACCCTCGCCTGTGTTCGTTCCTGATTTTCGTTACCCGCATAAACAAGGTGTTTTGCAAAATTTGCCGAAGGATGGGTGGCCTCGAAATAGGCTAATCCTTTGAACTGCTCATTGAGGATTGTTTCAGACGATTTAATCTCGAATAAATGAAACTTCCCATTATCCACATAAAGCATATCAATCTCATTTCCGGTTACATCGCGCCAAAACCAGATATCGTGAAGCGTATTTGAATGATTCATTCGTTTCACATATTCGGCAACCATCATATTTTCGAAAAGATTTCCTTTCAATGAATGGGTTAATAGATCTTCAGCATGTTTAATTCCAAGCAGATAGCATAATAATCCGGTATCATAAAAATAGATTTTCGGAGTTTTAATAAGGCGTTTGCCGATGTTCTCAAAATACGGTTGAAGCGTAAAGACGAGATAACTACTCTCCAAGGCGGCAATCCAGGATTTGATGGTTGGTTGAGATACCCCGCAGTCGTTTGCCAAAGAACTGTAATTAACCAACTGCCCCACCCTACTTGCAAGCAAACGTAAAAACTTTTTAAAAAGCGAGATGTTTTTTAATTCAATTAGTTCGCTAACATCACGTTGAACGTAGGTTTGAACATAATTGTAATAAAATGTTGCAGGTTCAATATTACGGTTAAAAATTGCAGGATAAAAACCTTTTACTAAGGCTGAAAGAGGATCTGCGTCAAGGAAACCTTCCGATTTTAATTCCTGGAAATCGAGGGGTAGGAGTTGAAAAAGGGCGACCCTTCCAGCCAAACTCTGTGTGATATTTTGCATTAATTGGAAGTTCTGAGAGCCGGATAAAATAAATTGGCCCATCTTCCCAGAATCGTCAACGATAGTTTGAATGTATGAAAAAAGCGATGGTACTCGCTGAGCTTCATCGATGATCACATATTCGGAGTACTGTTTTAAAAATGCATTCGGGTCTTTGGTTGCAAACTCTCTAACGTCCGGTTTTTCCAAACTAACATACCTGTAATTTGGGAAAGCGTTTTTCAACAAGGTCGTCTTTCCCGATTGCCTTGGACCCGTAAGTGCTACGACTGGATATTTACCCAGCAATTCTATTATGGAAGCAACAATCGTTCTTTGAACATTCATAATGCAAACATCGGAAATATATTGAATTACCCGACACTCAACTTTGAATTATCCGGCTTACAACTTTGGATTATCTGATTTACAACTTTGGATTATCTGACTTACAACTTTGGATTATCTGACTTACAACTTTGGATTATCCGACTTACAACTTTGAATTATCCGACTTACAACTTTGAATTATCCGACTTACAACTTTGAATTATCCGGCTTACAAATTGGATTATCCGACTTACAAATTGGATTATCCAACATTTAACTTTGAATTATCTGGCATTAAACTTTGGATTATCCGAATTTTAACTTTCAACTTTCTTGTCTTTCAACTTTTAACTAAAAAAACTCTATATCCGAATCAACCGAAATACTTTCCGAAATGAACCCGATTCACAAACAAGTAAATACGTTCCGGATGCTA
>JBBALS010000104.1:0-1249 GCA_040402915.1 Flavobacteriales bacterium | reverse complement strand
TTCTAACACTCCCGAAGTAATGATTGTAAAACGAGCACGCTCCGCCTTGGGTACTTTCTGCATTTTTGATTTTAACTGGACATCCTGTTCTTCGTAGCACATAAAACCCGTGGAAAGAAATTTTCCTTGGTGTGAAACATAGGTTGGGAAACTGAACCCCTTGGTGGTATTAAGTGGTTGCCAGAGTGATTCTATTTCGGATGCTTCGTCAAAAACACCCATCCATGCATTGTGATTGGAAATTTGTCCGGAGATGGAATGAACTTCGCCCGCACTGCTCTTAAAGTTGAGTATGTTGGTAAACTCACCGCCAATTAATTTTGAGCCATCGGGGAGCATTTCCAAGAAACGCGCATTGGTCGAAAATGCCCCTGTCTTTTCCACCTGATAATGAATATCGACAAGCCGTCCGGAATTATCCAAGGTGAACCAAGCGATGCCCGAACTGGATCCAGAGGGTTTTGAACTTGTTTCTTGGCTGCTCGAAACATCGTCGTTACTGATGTAAAACTCGGAGCCGAAACTGGTAACGACATTCAGATTTCCTTGTGAATCGAAATCAGCTCCACAAATCGGATGCGCCCATCTGCCAGCAAATTGCTTTGTCCAAACAAAATTTCCATTTGCATCAAAAACCATTACATATCCCGAATGATTATTTACACTATTGATTTGCTGCACGTCCGATCCCGAATAAACAAGCACTTTATCTTTGATTAAGGTGCTGAAGAAATAGGGGTTTTGATCGGGAGAAACTGTAACGCGAGGCTTCTTGTTGTAAAAGTGTTGAGGAACGTCAGACTTAAAATATTTCTGCCAAAGAACTTCGCCGCTTTGAGAAAGTTTCAATAGAAATTCACTTGTTGAAGAAACGGAATCGGATTTCTGAATTTGATCTCCTGCAAATCCTTTGGTGTAATATCCCGCACAATAAATATTACCTGAACTATCGGCTGCAATTGAAGGAGCTTCAGCCCAGGAGTCTAGCTGACTTTTAGTCCAACGCAAATTTCCTTGTTTGGAGTAATTCGCGATAAAACACCCATTTCCGCCGGAGTGCTTTTGAATCTTTCCATCGTTGGATGGATAAATTAAGCCCGAGTCCATATATCCCGAAACGGCAACTCCTCCGTCGGGTAATAAAGTCATGCTTTGGATTCGAGTGTCTTTTGAACTGAGAAAAGGCAAGCCCCAAAGTACTTTGCCCTTGCTTGAAATTTTAATTATAAATCCCGCAACATGGTTTGGT
>JBBALS010000103.1:0-6429 GCA_040402915.1 Flavobacteriales bacterium | reverse complement strand
TAAAATCTTGTGCGAAAACATAAATGGTTCGCCCATGAACGGTTCCATAGCCAGTCACCACACCATCGCCATAAAACTTCTGATTCTCTAATCCAAAGTTGGTGCTGCGGTGTGTAACGAGTTGTCCTATTTCTTCAAAGGAACCTTCGTCCAACAATAGAGCAATACGCTCGCGAGCAGTGAGTTTACCTTTTTTATGTTGCGATTCGATGCGTTTTACTCCTCCGCCTAAAAGGGCTTCAGACTTCATGTCTTCGAGGCGCTGAATTTTATCCTGCATGGTATTAGTGGTTTTATCGATAAGAGATTCCATTTATTATAATTCGTTAGCGAGTTCTTCGGTGATTTCCAAGTTATGATATACTTGTTGAACATCATCAAGATCTTCAAGCATCTCGATGAGTTTCATTACTTTTTTCGCCGATTCTAAATCGAGCGCTGTTCGTTCTTTTGCAATACTCTGTATGCTTGCATTTTCGGCTTCAATGCCCAAGCTTTCCAACTTTCTTTGGAGTAATCCAAAAGATTCGAAAGGAAGCAAAACGGTAAAAACACCTTCGTTCAATTCTACTTCTGAGGCGTTTGAATCGATCATTTCCATGGTAAAGTCATCCTCGTTCAGATTTCCTTGGGCAATTTCAAAAACCCCCATACGATCAAACACAAAACTCAATGAACCATTCGTTCCCAAGTTGCCGCCGAACTTATTAAACACCATACGGACATCCTGAACTGTTCTGTTTAAGTTATCAGTGGCGCATTCAACGAACACAGCAATTCCAAATGGAGCATAGCCCTCGTAGGTAGGTTCAACGTAAGTCTCTCCTCCAAGTCCAGAGGCTTTTTCAATATTTCGCAGAATAGTGTCTTTGGGAATATTGGCGCCTTTCGCATTTTGGATGGCCAATCTTAAACGTGGATTTCCATCAGGATCAGGACCGCCATTACGCGTTGACATCATCAACTCCTTAAGTAAACGAGTAAACAATTTGCCTCTTCGTTTGTCTTTCAGCCCTTTGCGATGCTTAATATTCGCCCATTTGCTATGTCCCGACATAAAATTATTGCATTGACAGGCGCTAAGGTAGTGATTGAAATGTGTTTTTTAGTAGATACTCGTTCTTATCAAAGATAACTTGTATTGATATTTTATTTTCTTTGATTATGCAGCGTGCTCTTTGAATATTTTACGAAGCCACTTTAACATGGAAAGCAATATTATTGTTGCTACAATAAGTAAAATAAAGTTCACTAAGAAGTAATTACTCTTGTTTTCGTAAGTATCCCATAATGTTGCGAGAATTCCAGAAAGTTTATTACCGATGGATGTAGAAAGAAACCAACCTCCCATCATGAGTGCTGTTAATCGTGGTGGACTTAATTTGGAAACCATCGATAAACCCATCGGACTTAGAAACAATTCGCCAATCGTGATTACTCCGTAGCATCCAATGAGCCACCAAGAAGATGCTTTTTCAATTCCGTTGTGGCAGGACATAACTGCCCAAATCATGACCAAGGTAGATAATCCAGAGATAAATAATCCCCACGTAATTTTATCGGGCGTTGAAGGTTCTCTTTTTCGTTTCCGAAGGAATGCAAAAAATCCAACAACTAATGGAGTTAAAACAACTACCCAAAAAGGATTGATGGATTGAAAAATCTCGGTATTGACAAGCTTAACCGTTTCCCCTTCGGGCGGCATTTTTTCTGCTTGAAGATTTCGGAAATAGATTGGCTTTTCCCAAACTTTTATTGGTTTTCCATCTGCTTTCTGAACTTGGAATTTCTCATTGTACAAAGAAACACTGTCGGGAGCGTTGGTTACTTTTTCGGCCAAGTATAAGTTATCTGCACTGTTCGCAATTGCCGCAGGAAGTTCACGGTCGGTATAAAACTGAGCCCAGGTGGTAAGTGCCGTTCCATTTTGTTTAAAAACAGCCCAAAACATAACACTCACGGCCATAACAGCCAGTAATGCGGCTATTGGTCTTTTGTCGGATGCTGCTGCACGAGTGTACAAGGAAACATAAAATGCAATAACCGGAATACAGGCAAAAATGAATGCATCGGTAGAATCGGATCCGAATAAATTACCCGGAATAAGCCATCCTCCTACTCCAACAGCAATGGCAGGAAGCAATACCAATGAAAGCACCCGAGCAACAGACATATCTTCTTTCTGCGCGGCTTTTTTCACATCGGCATGACTATAATGGCGTGTTCCAATTGCGAAAATGATCAATCCCAAAAACATCCCAATACCGGCCGTTAAAAAGGCGAATTCCCAGCCGTATCGATTACGCATAAATGCCGCGAAGAAATTACACACCAGCGCACCGATGTTGATTCCCATGTAAAAGATATTGTAGCCACTATCCTTGTTTGATTTGTATTGCTCTTCGGAATAGAGGTTTCCCAATAAGGTGGAGATATTGGGTTTGAAAAATCCATTTCCGACAATAATCAAGGCAAGTGAACTGTAAAAATAACCCATGCCATCTAATGCAAGACCGCAATAACCAAGTCCCATGAGAATTCCGCCAATGTAAATTGATCTGCGATAACCCAAAACACGATCGGCAAGTAATCCACCTAAAAAGGGAGTTAAGAAAACAAACGCGATGAAGGTTCCATAAATATCGGCAGCATCTTTACGATCGAAACCCAAGCCGCCTTCAGCTAAAGATGCAGTCATGTATAGCTGGAAAATTCCAATCATTAAGTAATACCCAAAACGTTCCCACATTTCAGTGAAAAATAAAAAGGGCAATGCGCGTGGATGTTTTCTGGCCGCAATTTGTTCCATAAAAATTGTATTTCTGCGAAACTAAGGAATTGTTGTTGAAAGAAAAGGATTAAAATTCGCTCATTTAAATCTATCCAAAAAGATCGTCGAGTTCTTCTTCTGTAAGTGTTCTAAATGATGAAGATCCTTCGAGGATATCGCTTGCAAGTCGCGTTTTACGTTCCTGAAGCCGCAGAATTTTTTCTTCAATGGAGTCTTTGGTAATAAACCGCCAGGCAAAAACAGGATGGTGTTGGCCCATTCTATGAGAACGAGCAATTGCCTGATCTTCCGCCGCTGGATTCCACCAAGGATCTAATAAAAACACATTATCGGCTTGCGTTAAATTGAGTCCTGAACCACCTGTTTTTAATTGAATAAGAAAAACACGAGACCCTTCATGATTATCGAAATCGCTGATAACAGAAGCACGCTGGTGCTGAGGAACTTCACCTGCAAGAAATGAAAAAGGAATATTGTTTTGCTCAAAATAACGGCGGTATAAATTGAGGTGTCGCACAAAAGGCGAAAACATCAACACTTTACGTCCTCGCTCTCGAAGTTGAGAAAGCATCTCAAGTACCTGTTCCATTTTAGCAGAACTTCCGGTATATTCAGGATTGATAAGCGATGGATGAATTGCAATCTGCCGCAAATGTGTTAAACCACGAAGAATAAGCAACTGGCTTTTTTCGAGTCCATCGCGCGAAATATTCTCAAGAATTTTGTTCCGATATACCGATTTTTGTTCCTCGTAGAACTCGCGTTGATCGGTAGACATTTCGCAATAATGCACAGCACGTGTTAGAACGGGAAGTTCTGGGGCTACTTCCTCTTTGGTTCTTCGCAAAATAAACGGTTGGATTATTTTACGCAACTTATCGAGCTTCTGAGCATCTTGTTGTTGCTCAATAGGAATAACAAACTCTTGTCTGAAGTACTTGAAACTTCCAATCAAACCTGGTTGAAGGAACGTAAGCTGAGCCCAAAGATCGGCAAGCGAATTTTCGACAGGGGTTCCTGTTAAAACAATACGCTGAGAACCAGCCAATTGTTTAACTGTTTGGAAGCTTAAGGAACGCACATTTTTAATCAACTGACTTTCATCTAAAACGATGTGATCGAAATGCGTTTGTTTGAGTAATTCAACATCGTTCCGGACTATACCATAGGTAGTTAAGATAATATCGTAGCGACTGAAAAGTTTAGGATCTGTGGTTCGGCGTTGCCCAAGATGTTTATGAATTGTAAGTGATGGAGCAAATTTCCGGAGTTCATTTTCCCAGTTATAAACCAAGGAAGGAGCCATTACAATGAGCGAAGGAGAATGTTGCCTAGAATTTGAAAACTCCGATATTTCTTTGAAGAGGTCGAGATTTACATCAGGCGCAGGAGATTCCAAACGAGGAATTTGTTTTTCTTTCGACCACAACAACACCGCAATAACCTGCAATGTTTTTCCAAGTCCCATATCGTCGGCTAAACAAGCGCCTAATCCTTTAACAGCCAATCGGCAAAGCCAATCAAAGCCCGTTTTCTGGTAATCGCGAAGTGTTGCGTTGAGTTTTGCTGGAACTGGATATTCGACGGATGATGTTTCAAAGTATGCTGATTTTCCTGCTTCTGAAAGACGCGCATTTAAGTCGCCTTTTACAATCGGATGGTTGTTTAATAAGCCTTCATGCTGTTTGTGCATGCGAAGCAGTTCCTCTTTATCCTCGCCAAACTGAAATAAATCGGCGTATTCGGAGAACCAAACTTCGGGCAATAAGAGCATTCTCCCATCAGGAAGTTTGAAATATCGATCTCGTTCGAGAATATTTTTGCGAAATTTCACAAATGGGATTTGCATTCCGGCAATATGAACTATGGCGAGAACATCAAACCAGTCAGTTCCTTCTGAAACCTCGCGTGTTTCTACAACTGGCAGTTCAGCAACAAAACGCTTCCCTTCCCAAGACACTTCTGTTTCAAAACCTCTTTCTAGGAAATCGTCTTTATGGGTCGATAGCCATTCGAGCAATTGATTGTAGGTCCATGAATCTTGGCTTTCGGGAATAAACCATGAGGGTTTTAATTGCTTTAGTCCCGCTTTTATGAAAACCTCCGATCGTGCGTGTTCAAATGCTCGGTCGCGAGAATATCTAAGTAGATGAAGTCCGGTCTCTTCGCGTTGAAGCGAAACGAGTAGCTCTTGATCTTGAGCTGCTGTAACCTGAAAACGATCGTATTTAAAATTTAACTGGAGAACGGGAGCGTTCGCTAAATCCATTTCAATACTAATCACCGCGGAACGTTTTCCGGGTTCTGTAATTACATTAAATCCAGAATATTGAACATTGAATTTTTTGGAAGCACGAAGCATAAAGGACTCCAAAAATTTATCCGCTAATTTATCTGGAATATGAAGTTCCCCTTGCTTTAGGAATGGACTTATTTTGTTTCCATCTGTTCCATCATTGAAATGAAGTATGGAACCATTGTGGAGCACCCAACATGGATTATGACTCAAAATCTCGGATCCCCCCTTTTTCAAATCGAGAATCTTTCCTTTGTGTTCAATTTGCAACTTGTATTGAATACCTTCGGTCTGTCTATCAAAAAAATACGTTACATGAGCAGGTTCGGTTTCTACATTAAAACCTTGCATTCCGGGATGGTCAGAGGAACGCTCTTTCAAATATACCTTGCTCCCTTTTAATAATTCAAGACAGGCAGATAATCGTCTATCAAAATAAGACGAAAGCAGTTTCAGTTGATCTTTATCGTTGGCCAGTTTCTCCAAAAAAACAGCCGACTTAACTTGCTTTTTGTTGAAATGCTGCTCGATGTTTTTGGGACTTAACTCACTAATTTTTCGCAATACTTTCTTCTCCTCATCCGAATATGGATAAGGGAAATCACTCATGCGTTCGAATAATAGTCTTTGGTAATTGTATGAAAAGGTTTTATTCTCAAGCAATTTTACCATAAAGGCATCAAGACTAAGTCCAAACGAAGGGTGCCTGAAAAAGCTGAAAATAAGTTGATTATCCTCCATTTAACCTTTGAAAATACTCGTCTAATTTCAGAATATAGTCAAGAAGCAAGTATAATCAATCAAATCATTCGTGCAGTGCTTTCAGGTAGAAATTTTGCCCCTTTTTTGTCAACATGTTTAATTAACACACAGCCCGGTTTTTTCCCTGCAGTAAAACTCCCTAAATCATTATCAAATCCGAGAATTTCAGCACCTCGAATTGTGCTCCATTCGATGAGTTCTTCACAAGTTAAGCCATTAAAATGTGATTGAAGAACATACATTTCCCGAATTAAATCGAGTTGATGATTGGATGCTAAACTATCAGTTCCGAGAGCAAGTTTTTTTGTGTGTTTTCGAAAAAGTTCAATGGAAGGAAGCCGGTTTTCGATATAAAGATTTGCTGAGGGACAAAAACACCAATACACATTATTGAGGGTTGATTCTGCTGCTATAATATCGGATTCGCTGGAGAATGTATTATGAACGAGCAGCACTTTTTTCTGCGAATTTATCGGATTCAATAGCGATTGAAGGGACGATTTTCCGGTAGGTGAAAACGAACTCAAATCGATGCCCATTTTTTTCATTCGATTAACCATGATTCCTTCCATTGAACTTT
>JBBALS010000102.1:0-6431 GCA_040402915.1 Flavobacteriales bacterium | reverse complement strand
TCAATTAAAGAATAACACATCTGCAAACCAAACGATTCGTTTATTCGATGCCCGTAGACTGCTTATTCGTAGCATTCAAATTGCAGCGGGAGAATCCAACCAATTAGAGGTTCGTGATTTATCTGCGGGACTTTATTTTGTTCAAACACCCAATCAACATTTCCCTGTTGTGGTTTCACATTAATTTTATGGAGTGCAACAGCTTATAAATTAGGCAGCTGCAATTCATTCAAATTAATAACATCAACAATCAGAAAAATCCTTTTTTAAGCTCCATTTTACCTATTTTTGCCTGCTATTTAAACATGATGAAACATATCATTATTCCAATTTACACAGCAGTTCTTTTAGCAACTAGCTTGAGTTCATGCGACCAGAAAACAGACGGAAAAGTAACATCCGATATGGTGAATAATTCGGCCACTGCATCGGGCGAAGAAAATATTCCAGTATCTGCTATTAAATTCGATCAGGACACATTTAATTTCGGTACAGTGATGGAAGGCGAGCGCGTATCGCATGCATTTACATTTACTAATACTGGAAAAAACGCCTTGGTTATTTCGAAAGCTATTGGAAGCTGCGGATGTACAGTTCCCGAATGGCCTAAAGAACCGATTGCACCGGGCGCAAAAGGTAAAATTGATGTCGTATTTAACAGCGAACGACGTGTTGGGAAAGCAAGTAAAGATGTAACTGTTTATGCAAATACGGAACCGGCTACATCCAAAGTAACATTGAAAGGATTTGTGAAAGCTGATCCTTCTGAAGAATAATACATAATAATTCTAAAAATATGAATAATGCAATTCTCCTAATGGGAGCTCAAGGTCAAGGTGGATTAGGTGGAATGTTGCCACTGTTATTAATGATTCCGGTGTTTTATTTTTTCTTTATTCGCCCTCAAATGAAAAAGGCAAAAGAATCGAAAGCATTCCGCGAAGGATTAAAAAAAGGAGATACCGTAATTACCATTGGAGGAATTCATGGTAAGATTTTAGAAATCAACGAAACAACATTTATTTTGGAAGCCGAAAGTGGTGCCAAATTTCGTGTGGAAAAGTCGGCTGTTTCTAATAGTCCACAGGATCAGCTTGTAGCTGGAGTTAAATAATATAGTATGGCCCGGAGCAAATCTTCTTCGGTGCTTCGTACTTCGCTCAGTCGCCGTAAAGTCACTGTTTTTGGTTTTTGCTTGATGCTTGCATCCCTGTTTTGGGTATTGCTTGCATGTAACGATCACTATTCTACCAAAATACGCGCTTCCGTTTCGTATATCAATATGCCTGAAAATAGGATGTTGATTGAGAAATTACCCCAAACTGCTGAAATGCTTGTGAATGGTAGCGGCTACGATTTGATAGCGTATATCATTCGTCCTAATCTGGCCAATATTATCATTGATGGTCGATTCATTGGCATTAACGCTTCTTCTAAAACAGGGCAAGCATTTGTAACGACTGCCTCGAGCATTGACTTTTTCAATAGGGAACACTTTGATATCAAGGCGCTGAACATTCTTCCCGACACCATTTTCTTTTCATTATTCGAGCGTGGAATCAAAAAAGTACCGGTTCATCTCAATCGCTACTTTACATTTGATCGGCAATTTAGCTTAAGCGATAGTATCACTCTAAATCCCGATAGCATTATAATTTCAGGTCCATTTGCAACCCTCGATTCGATTAAACGCATAGAAACAGAACCACTCATTTTGAATGGGCTCAATAAATCGGGAGATTATTCCGTAAAAATCAAAAAAACGAGTAAGCTAATAAACTATGCAGCTATGGAAGTTGGTGCTCATCTTGAAGTTGATAAGTTTACAGAGGCCGAATTAGAAGTTCCAATATTTATCGAAAATTTAATAATCGGCGATAGTGTAGAAATTTTTCCGAAACAGGCAAAAATCACTTATTTGGTTTCTCTGCGCAATTACAATAAAGTAGATCCAAAACTTTTTCGAATTTCGGCTGATGCATTTGATATTCGTAATTCTAAAAATGCTAATCTACGCTTGAATGTAAAGCAATTTCCACCTTACGTTCAAGGTATCCGAATAAAACCCGAAACGGTAGAATTTATCATTCGAAAAAATAAGTAGGTGATTTGTTTTTAACTCGATTCTAATTGAATTAAATAATTTTAATTTTATAATTAGTAAATTCAACCATGAAATGTATCGGACTTACAGGTGGAATTGGCAGTGGCAAGACTACTGTAGCGTGTATTTTCAGTATGTTGAATGTGCCTGTTTACAATTCAGATGAAGCAGGTCGAAAAATAACAGACAAAAATCCCTTGGTAAAAAGTGCCATTAAAAATCAGTTTGGGAATGATATGTTCGATGAAAACGAAAACTTAAATAGAGAAAAACTGTCGGCTATCGTATTCAATGATTCAACATCATTAGCCAAGTTAAATGCGATCATTCATCCAGCAGTTGCACAAGATTTCAAAACATGGTGCGACAATCAATCGAGCCCGTATGTTATAAAAGAAACCGCTATTCTATTTGAACACGGATTAGATAATCATCTCGACGGAGTTATTGTAGTAGAAGCTCCCGATGACTTAAGGATTAAACGGGTGATGCGTCGAAATGGAATAACAGAAGATGCTGTCCGAAATCGTATTCAACAACAATTGCCTCAAGACGATTTGATTTCCAGAGCCGATTGGGTGATTCATAACAACGAAGAGGAATTGCTCATTCCTCAGGTATTAGCTGTTTACCTCAGCATTACTGCTTGAATTACTAGAAGCTGATTTGTTTTAAAACAATTATTTGAAATAAGATGCACATATTATCTAATCAACAAATGCGCATGGCCGATTTATTCACCATGGAATCGCGCAAAATTAGTTCAACTGAACTGATGGAACATGCTGCTAATATGTGCTTCGAATGGATCATTCAACATACACACTCAGATGCTCATTATGTTGTGCTTTGTGGACCCGGAAATAATGGCGGCGATGGATGGGTAATTGCACGATTACTTTTAAACGCAGGTAGAAAAGTACAAGTTTTTGCAATGGATGTTTCGGTGTTAAGTCATGACAATGCGCTTAACAAAGAACGTTTTCTTGCAGTTGGAGGCGAATTTAGCATTCTACGAGAAAACTCTGCAGGACAAATGCATAATGCAACGGTTGTTATTGATGCATTATTTGGAAGTGGACTAAACAGGGCAGTTGACAAAGATCTTGGGCAGTTGTTCAATAGCATCAATCATTTAAAAGCCATTTGCATTTCGATTGATGCACCCAGCGGTTTTTTTACGGATATCCCCACGCCCGAAAAAGCAGAAGCCATTCATGCTCATCAAACGTTGTGCTTTCATTCTCCACGACTCCAATATCTCTTTCCTGAATCGCAACGCTATGTTGGGCAGTGGCATGTTCTGAATATTGGATTGATGGAGCCAGAAACAGCAGAATTCGAGGATGATTCCTTTTCGAATTTCCATTATACCGTGTTGCCCGACTTGAAAGAAGATCTTTTAAAACCAAATCAATTTGCACATAAAGGAAACAATGGTCACGCACTTATTATTGGCGGTTCGCATGGAAAAACGGGTGCTGTAGTTATGGCAACCAAAGCCTGCATTCGAAGTGGAGTTGGTTTGTGTAGTAGCTATATTCCCGCAGAATCGTATAGTATTTTACAGTCCAATGTTCCCGAAGCTATGGTATTCACATCCGAAGAAATGGAGCACCTTAGCGGAAGTTTTAATCCCGAACCCTTTGCGGCAATTGGGTTTGGCCCCGGAACTGGAATGCATGACGATACCGTTCGCCTATTTAAAAATCTCCTCCAAAACACCTCCGATTCTCTGGTGATTGATGCCGATGGACTGAATATGTTGGCGGAGAATAAAACCTGGCTTTCGTTTATTCCCAATAATTCCATACTAACTTCGCATCCTGGCGAACTCGACAGACTTACACAGAAAGCAAATTCTGGATTTGAACGCCTTGAAAATGCTCGGGGATTAAGTCGTAAATCGGGAGCAATTGTGGTTTTAAAAGGTGCCTTTACAGGTATTTGCAGTCCTTCGGGTGAAGTACATTTCAATAGTACAGGAAATGCAGGAATGGCCAAAGGAGGAAGTGGTGATATTCTAACTGGACTTCTTACTGGCTTGCTAGCACGAGGCATTCCGGCTTTTCATGCAGCACGAATGGGTGTGTTTATTCATGGAATTGCAGGAGATATCGCATCCCATAAAAGAGGTGTAATTGCGATGCATGCTGGCGATATTCTCGATTCACTATCAGATGCTTGGTTGAGTGTTTATAGCGATTTAGAAAATTAATTAATTGGTTTGATTTCGTTTGAATTTAATCTGCGATTTTTGCAAGTAGATTATGTATAAATTATACGAGTGATGTATCGGTGTTTCGTTTGGATTTTTCTGTTAAGTGGGCTTTTTTCACAGTCAAACATTTTTGCCCAAGAACAAGATTATGAATCCTTGAGTTCAGAAATTGAATCCAGTTTTCATTTTCAAACGGGCGATGTCGTTCTTAAAAAAGATTTTGCTCATTGTCAATTACCTTCTAACTATCAATTTCTCGATTCAATACAAACTCGCGAAATGTTGATTAATTTTTGGGCTGAATCTGAAAATAGCGCGATTCATTTGGGACTTATTTCCAATAAATCAACCTCCGTTTTTGCACCCGAGGCATTGGTCTTTACAGTCGATTATATTGCCGATGGGCATGTTTCCGACAACAAACAAAATGCTTTAAATGAACAAGCATTATTCGAACACCTGAAAAGAACGATCGATAGCAGCAATGTTAATCGAAAGCAAGCAGAACTTGAATTCATTCAGATAAGCAATTGGGCAATGGCGCCAGTTTACAATGCTGAAAAACATGTACTTTATTGGATAGAAGAAATAGAAATTGGAGATAGTCGTGAAAAAAGACTCAGCGCAAACGCCTGTATTTTGGGACGTACTGGCTATATCCGATTATCATCAATCGTAATGTATTCCGAATTGAAACAATTACTCAATGAGTTTCCTGAATTATCGAATTGCATTCAATTTTACAAAAACCAAGAGTATGCTGCCTTTTCAAGTACTGAAAAACATGCACATACCGATTTAGATGCATTAATATTGGGGCATTCCCTACCCGATCAAAATTGTGTATATCCCAGTTATTTGTTTTTTGAAATTGTATCTTATCTAATGTTCTTCATTGGAATTGCATTTTTTTTGATCAATCGTAAAAAATAGAATTTAACTAATATTAGAAATCACCTACGTGACAAGAATAAACAGCTTTAAAAAATTTGCGGGATTTTTATTATTAACTCTATTGCAACTCAGTATAAATGCGCAAGAAGCAGAAGAAACGATTCGTGATTCGGTCTTCCTTAAAAATGGAAACATCATTTCAGGAACGATATTAAATCCAGGTTCGGAAAATAACATTCAAATTCGCACGGGAGGAAGTTCCGTTTTGTATGTTTCTCAAAGTCAAATCGAACGAATTGCCATTCATACGAAAGCTCCTTCAAATTCTAAATATTCAGTGAATTCGAATATAGGATATGAGAGTTTAGATGATGACCAGTATTTCTTTTCTGTTTGGGGAGGATTGGCTGCTCCCATCGGTACTTTTGCAAGTGTAAACCAACAATACTCTGGCTTTGCAAAAGCAGGCTGGATGTTACAAGCTTCGGGAAGTTTGCGTGTGAAAGAAAATGTATTTTGGTCGAGCAATATCGCATATTCAAGCAATGGATTTAAAGAAAAATCTTTTGCTCAATTAACAAGCAATCAATTGAATGCAGAAGTAACGTTTACACAAATTAGCTCCTGGGATGCTTTCCATATTAATTCAGGAATTACTTGGAATTCTGAAGTTGATGCAGATTTTCAATTGTTTGCCGAAGCACATTTAGGACTTATTCGTGTTAAATCGCCTAGTTATTTATTTACTACTCGAGAGATTAATGGTTCATTCGTAACAATAACATCGTATTCATTGAATAGTGAAACGGCGAATGCTCTAGCACTATCATTAGGTGCTGGAATTATTTATAAAAATACATTTGCGTTAAGTTTAACCATGCTCAATAGCCGATTGAATTTTGACTATGGAACGAATACTTTATTTCAGCCATACCGGGTATTTAGACTGCAAATAGGGTATTTTATTTTGCACAAAAAACGATAAAAAAAACGCAACATTCTAGGAATGTTGCGTTTCAATTTTGATGTTTCTTTTATCAATTATTGCTTAGTCATCTTCTCATAATTCTTTAGAAAATCCTCCAAATTTTCAACATCAATTCGTTTTGCAATGATCTTTTTATTACGATCGAGAACATATAATACGGGAGTTGAATAAATATCGTAGTATTTTCTGAACTGCGCTGTTCCTGTTAAATCGGCAGCATTAAT
>JBBALS010000101.1:0-6473 GCA_040402915.1 Flavobacteriales bacterium | reverse complement strand
GTTATCGTTCATATTTTGGCCGAACCAAGCGGCTTGCATCCAACAAACGATAACAATGCTTATCAGAAGTTCATCTTTCAAAGCACTCAAAAACGCTTGATGTTTCTTGACTTGAAAGAGCAAATTCTAAAACCCGATATCCTTGCCGAATTCCCTGAAATTCAGTCCGACAGTCTATCGTATCGCTGCAAAATTCGAAATGGAATCCGATGGGACGATGGCTCAGCACTAAGTATCGAGGATATCCTTTTCACCTTCAAAGTCATTACCTGCCCCTTGGTGAATAACCCCGATGGCAAATCGTACTTTAAAAATTTACGATCGATTGAACCCGTGAAAGGAAGTCCGAACGAATTCATCATTCTTCTCAACAAACGCTATTACGACAACCTAAGCATGCTGAGTTTTATGGTGGTTCTACAGAAGAAATTCCACGATCCACAAGGAAATCTCGATGCATATTCGATGAGCGATATGCTTCAGCAAACCGATTCATTGAGCAGTTCGCAAAAGGTTCAAGAATTTGCAAAGAATTTCAATGCTTCAGACAATGGTCGCTTGCCAAAGAAGCTCAATGGACTTGGGCCTTATTACGTTTCCGAATGGAATACAGGATCATCCATAATTTTGAAAAAGAAGCAAGATTGGTGGGGAAAGAACAGCGTTTCGGAATATGAAAAAGCATTTCCGAAGCAGATTATTTTTCAAGTAATCAAAGATATGGAACCAACGGTGCTTGCCTTGAAAAAGCAAGAAGTGGATGTGAGCACCGAACTATCGACGCCCGCTTTGGTGAAATTACGGAAACGAAATTATTTCAATCAGAATTACCACTCGGAGTTTCTGCCATCATTTAGTTATACCTATTTGGGCATGAATATGCGACCTAATGGAGAGCAACTGCCCTACTTCACCGATCGACGAGTTCGCAAAGCCATGGCCTATTGCGTTCCGGTTAATGAGATTATTCAAGTTATTGCCAAAGGTTACGGCACACGCATTCCCGGATTTATTTTACCTGCACAAAGCGATTACGATAAGACATTACCCTTGATTCCTTTTGATTTGAGTGTTTCCAAGAAATTGTTGAACGAGACAGGATGGATAGATTCCGATGGAGACAACATTCGCGATAAATTGATTCTAGGAAAACGTGTTCCTTTTTCCTTTGCATTGAGTTATATGCTTTCGCCGGTAACCAAAGAAATTGCGACCATGATTCGAAATGAATTGTATAAAGTGGGGATTGAAGTTCGGCCCGAACCGCTCGATTTTTCCTTGTTTTATCAAAAGGCCTACAAGCATGAATTTGATGCTCTGTTGGGAGCTTGGTCGAGTTCGGCAATCTCCGAAGACCCTCGTCAAATATGGCATTCCGAAAACTGGGCGAACAACGGAAGTAATTTTGTTGGTTTTGGAAACCCGCAAAGCGATTCCTTGATAGAACGTGCAAATCTGGAAATGAATCCCATCAAACGAAAAGCCTTGCTTCAAGAAATTCAACGTGTAGTTTGGGAGGAACAACCTTATGTTTTTCTTTTCAATGCAACCAAGAAAGCCGTTGTTCACAAACGTTTTACGCATGGAAATCTTTATCCCGAACGCCCACACATTTTGCTCAATTACCTGGAGTTAATTCCTCAAAGCAAGCAAGCAACACCCGATATTCCTTGATATGATTCGCTACACGCTCAATCGTTTATTGGTTTTCATTCCGATGCTTGTCATGATTTCATTACTCGCATTTGTGGTGAGCGTCTCCTCCCCTGGCGATCCTGTTAATCGTTTACTTTCAGGGAATCAGGAAGAATCGGCTGATGCAAAAAACGGAAATCCGAATTTGGAAACGGATAAGAAAGCGCTCAGGCATCAATTGGGTTTAGACTTTCCCGTGTTTTATTTTAGCATTCATACACTTGCCGATATCGATACCATTCATCGTTTTGAGCAGTTAAATGAACATGCTACCATGCAAGGATTGGCAAGAGAAAGCGGTCGGCCAGAATTGGTTGTTCAATGGATTCAAGAAGTGCATTTAACAAGTACTCTGCTCGATTCCTTGAAGCCCGATTCCATTCAAAATACTTCCAGTTACCAGTCGAGTTTTATCGCTTGCAGAAATTTAATCGCATCGCTTTGTATTTCTAAGTCAGAAACTACGATGAATGCCAAACAAGATTCCATTTCCTTGTTATTGGGTTCATCCTCTTTATTTTCTGATGCAAAAGTATCGTGGGAAAAATCCCTTCAAATTTCGGGAAAACTAAAATCCGAAAAGCAATCTTGGAAGAAATGGATTCCTAAAATTTGCTGGAATGGCTTAAAAAACCAATATCATCGATGGATGTTTGGCGATGGTGAAGAACGTAAAGGAATTATTCGAGGCGATTTTGGCTTATCGTTTCGCGATGGACAACCCATTTCGGAGCGCATTCTACCACGTTTTAAATGGACGGTTTGCTTAGCCGCAATTTCAATCTTCTTGGCATTCTTGATTGGAATTCCAACAGGCATCATTGCAGGAAGTAAAGTCGGCTCCTGGTTTGAGCGTGTTCATGGATTGCTTGCCTTTGCGCTGATTTCATTGCCCGGTTTCTTTGTTGCCACAGCATTATTGGTTTTATTTTCGAATCCCGATGTCTTGGATTGGTTTCCATCGTCGGGCGTGAAAGACCTCAGCACTTTCGACCCCAACTGGCCATTTTTGAAACGCATTCAATATTATCTACCCTATCTCATTTTGCCTATTTTCAGTTTCACCTATGCATCGGCCGCTTTCATTAGCATTCAGGTTCGAAACAGCATTCGGGAACAGATGAAACAAGATTATATTCGGACCGCTCGGGCAAAAGGAATCTCCGAAACACGCATTCTCATTCACCATGCATTGCGAAATTCACTCAGTCCAATCATTACCTTGTTTGGACAATCCCTGCCCATGCTCTTTGGTGGCTCGGTGATTATCGAGAGTATTTTTTCGATTCCCGGAATGGGCTTAGAAATTTACGAAAGCGTTATCAATTATGATTATCCGATGATTGTGGCGCTGTTCACCATCATCGGTTTTTTAACCATGTTGGGAAATTTGATTTCGGATATTTTGTATGCTTGGGCCGATCCGCGCGTTCGGTATACAAGCGCAAATGATCGATTATGAAACAAAATGCCCACTGGTTTCTGTTTTATATTTTTCTACATTTGAGATAAAGTAAGAGCCATGCTAATAGAGAAATCAGAAGGCAACCAACTAACAATTACCATTTCATCATCCATTGATAGTTTCGGCTTACAGAGATTAATCGATTATATTAAGTATTTGGAGGCGACTTCAAAAAGCAAAGCCAAACAAGCTGATGTTGACAAGTTAGCGAATGAAATTAATCAAACTTGGTGGGAGCAAAATCGACATAGATTTATTAAATGAAAATATTAGTTGGAATTGGGACTTAAGAGGAAATTTATTGCATGGAATAATAAAATTCAATTAATTGGATTGAGTTTACTATTACTTATCGCTCTCTTTGCCCAACTCATTGCAACCGACCAACCCTTATATGTTCAATACAAAGGCAAGACTTGGTTTCCAGCATTTTCGAGTTTGATTCATCCCGAAAAAACTGATTCGGTGTTTGATCCACAATCTGGCGCTAAAGAAATTCTACAGTTCGATATTACTGAATGGAAAGAACTCGAAACCGAAGCAGTTGTTTGGGCGCCAATTCCTTGGTCACCCGCTAAACCCGATCGCTTGAATCGTGATTACACAGGTCCATACGACGAGCAGATGATGAAATCGGATGATGGAAAAATCACCCCTTCAACATTTCGATTTCGACATCATTTTGGAACCGATCAATTGGGAAATGATTTGATGAGCGGTATTATTCACGGGTGTCAAACTTCCTTGAAAATTGGATTATTATCGGCATTAATCGCAGGATTTTTCGGAATTTTTCTCGGAGCATTATCCGGTTATTATGGAAATGATGGATTACACATTTCACTTGGAGAATATCTGCTTGGTTGGCTTGGGCTTTTTCTTGGATTATTCTGGGGATTTATAAGCCGTTCGAATGTCTTACAAGATGCCTTTCAAACCAGCTTTTGGTTGAGTGCACTTCAAGTTTTCCTGAGTTGTTGCTTCCCCATTTTGGGAATGATTGCTTTGGCATTTATTGGGAAATTGATCTCTAATATTTTAAAAGTGAATCAACGTGCAGTCCCCTTGGATGATATCATTCAGCGTTTTACAGAACTATTCAGTGCCGTTCCTAAAATCCTTATCATTCTCACATTAGCGGCTGTGTTTCGGGAGAAAAGCGTTGGATTGGTCATCGGCATTATTGGTTTATCGAGCTGGCCATCTGTTTGCCGATTTACACGGGGCGAAATGCTGAGAATCCGAAGTTTAAATTATATCGAAGCTGCGCGAAGCATTGGTATGAGCGACTTCCGAATCATTTTTAAACATGCACTTCCGAATGCGTTTTCACCCATTTTCACTCAACTTACCTTTATCGTTTCGGGCAGTATTTTAGCCGAAAGCAGCTTGTCTTTCTTGGGCATTGGCGTTCCTGACGATGTAGTAACATGGGGTTCAATTCTCAGCGCCGGTCGGCAGCAATTCGATGCTTGGTGGATGGTTTTATTTCCTGGCTTGGCTATCTTTTGCAGCGTACTTTTATTCCAATCCTTGGGAAATTCGATGCAAAAAGAGTCGAGCTATTGAAATGAGTTAGTCGTTGATTTGGTTGACCAATAAACGTTTCACTTTAACAGTACCTCCTGCTTCAACCACCATAAAAAACATTCCGTTTCCAAATCCGCGAACGTCTGGATATAACTCAATATCGGCATATTGCCTCGAAACCTGATAATACATCTGACGGAAATACATATCAAAAATCCATACATTGATATCAGAAATTCCTTTACAAATCACTTTTACTTTCAATTGACCCACTGTAGCAACAGGATTCGGATAGAAATCAAAATCCATAAACTCACAAGGACCTTGGTTATATGAATTATTGATTATTCCCGCAGCATCTGCCATGCATGAGTTTCGGTAAGTAACATTGTCGCAACCACAAACCGGCTCATAGGAATTACCATAGCAAGGATTTGAATTGAAATTCATCAATGTCGTATCAATGCATGTTGGTTGATACGTCCCTGTTGTTTGAGCTATTATGGATGTTGCGGCAAAAAATAAAACGAAAAGTAGAAGGAGGAAATTTTTCATAGGTTAATCCTTCACAAATATAGTTTTTAACCCTCGTTCAAGCAAGTGTCCAATAGATTGTGTCGGACAATTATTTTCGCGAAGGATGGTTTCGATCCGAGTTTTTTCGGTAGGGTCGACAGCAATGAGCAAACCTCCACTTGTTTGTGGATCGCACAAAAGCAGAAGTTGTTCACCTGATAATTCTGAAATAGAATCTTTTAACCAAGAAAATGTTTTCATGGTCATATCGGGGTAAATGAATTTATCGAGATAGGATTTTACATGATTTAATTGCGGCACATCTTTAAAACTAATTTCAGCCGAAAGATTACTGCCATCACACATTTCCTGAAGATGACCCATCAATCCAAAACCTGTAACATCGGTCATTGCATGAACGCCTTCTATGTGGGAGATTTCTGCACCGAGTGTATTGAGTTGTTTCATCCAATTCAACGCTTCTTGCAGGTGTTCTTGGTCAGCAAGGCCTCTTCGAGCTGCCGTTGAAACAATCCCGAGTCCGAGCGGCTTGGTCAAGTATAGAAGATCTCCCGCTTTGGCGGTGCTGTTTCGTTTAATGTTTTTAATGTCCACTTTACCAGTCACCGCCAAGCCAAAAAAGGGCTCTGGCGAATCGATGGTGTGTCCACCCGCAATGGGAATTCCTGCAAGTTTACACGCATTACGAGCGCCATGCATGACTTCCGAAGCTAGAGATGCAGGCAGTTTATCGACAGGCCAACCTAAAATTGCGAGTGCAATCAAGGGTTTTCCGCCCATCGCATACACATCGCTTAGTGCATTGGTAGCTGCAATAGCGCCAAAATCGGTGGCATCATCCACAATGGGCATAAAGAAATCGGTAGTGGAAATCAGAGCAGTTCCATCGCCCAAATCCATAACTGCAGCATCATCGCTTTCGGCATTACCCACCAATAAATTCGGAAATTCTTGATCAGACCGATGATTTTGCAACATCTCACGCAAAATGGAAGGCGATATTTTACACCCACAGCCCGAACCATGTGCAAATTGAGTAAGTTTTATAGAGGAAGACATGAATGATTAGACGATTTGAAAATTTGAAGATCCGATAGCTATCGGATTGAAGATTATTTTGATGTGCAATATATTCAATTACGAATGTTCAATTACGAATGTTCAATTACGGATTACGAATTACGAATGTTCAATTACGAATGTTCAATTACGAATGTTCAATTACGAATGTTCAATTACGAATGTT
>JBBALS010000100.1:0-6507 GCA_040402915.1 Flavobacteriales bacterium | reverse complement strand
TTCAGTTTTTCCTATGGAATCATACGGACTAGTTAATAATCTTCAGAATACCTTAAACATCCCACTAGTAATAAATAAAAAATCCAAGAAAAAGGGGCTTCCTTCCAATGAAAAAATACCTCATGTTTCAGGCTGGGTGGGTTTTGGATTTCAGGGAGGAGATGTGATTGGGAAAATTCATAATAAAACAGGAATATTTAAAGTTCAGCTTTTTGTCGATTCGCAAGAAGTGTTTCAAGCACGTTTCGATCAGTTCTCTTTCGATGAAACAAGAAGTGTTAATGCCTATCAAGATTATGCTGAGCGCATTCGCACCAAACGTAAAATCCAACGATGTGTAATGCCATCGTATTCGATGATCGGTATCTATAAACGAAATCGAAATCGGGGATATTTCTATTTTGACGAAGATCGAACCTATGAAATTACCTATGTACTCAGCGATTTGAATGAAAATTCGACCCGCTTTTCGTTCAACGTTAAAGGCGAAATCCCTCAAATTGATAATTTCAAGAAAAGAGGAAACCCCAATTATGAAATGATTTTACCAGGTGTTCAGCAAACCGTTTCATTGCCCGATTTTGAAGCAGAATTTCAAAGTGAATCGTTATTCGATACAACATGGCTCAAATTAATTAGAATTAATCAGCTGACAGGTATTTCTCCAATCATAGAATTGGGTAGTAAATACAATCCTATCAACCAAGCGGTTCGTATTCGTTTTAAACCACAAATTGAAATTGATTCGTTGAAAAGCAAATGCATCATTGCGCAAAAAACAGGAGCCAGTTACAGCGGACTAAAAAGCACATGGTCGAACAATTGGCTTGAAGCGGAAACGCGCGAATTTGGAGATTTTCAAGTGCTTATCGATTCTATTGCTCCAACAATTAAAGTTGTTCCGCAGGTGATTCGCAAAAAGAGAAAAAAAATCGTGGTTAAGCCAACAGCATCAGGCACCATACATTTAGTAATCAAAGACCAGCTTTCGGGAATTATATCCATTCAATCTCAACTTGATGGGAATTGGATTCTATTAGAACCCGGAAATAATGCAGGAGAATGGAAATATCATTTTCCGGATGAACTAAATTCCGGTATGCATTCGTTAAAGATAGAATCGATTGATGCCGCTGGAAATACAAATCAATTTGATCTGCAATTAGAAAAACCCTGATAAATCTTCTGTACTGAAAGTTTAACTATTTTTGTAAACGATTATGATACGCCACATTCAATCTCATTTACTTTTCTTATTTCTTTTTGGTTTGACAAGTATTTCAATTGCTCAAGCCGAATTGAATAAAACCGACGCCCAAGGTAAAAAACAAGGGTTTTGGAGAAAGAACTTTCCGGACGGAACTCCGCGATACGAAGGCAATTTCAAGGATGATCAGCCCGAAGGCGTTTTTCGGTATTACCAAGAAACAGGTGCTTTGAAAATGGTCTGCTATTATTCCGATAAAGGCCGTCACTCGCATGCAAAAGGATTCGATCCCAAAGGATTCATTATTTCGGATGGCAATTACTACGAACAAAAGAAAGATTCCACTTGGACCTATTACAACGAACAAAAACAAGTGCTTTCAAGAGAAGTTTATAAAAAGGGAAGTCGCGAAGGAACTTGGTTTATCTATTATCCAGAAGGCCCTGTTTCTGAAGAAATATCGTATTTGAACGATCAGAAAAATGGTTTCTGGGGGCAGTATTTTGAAGATGGAACCAAACGACTGACTGCATCTTTCAAGGAAGGAAAACAACACGGAAAGACCACCTATTACAATGCAAATGGGAAAATGAAGTTAAGTGGAAACTACATCGATGATATTCGTCATGGAACGTGGTATCATTTTGATGAATCTGGAAACTTAACCGAGACTGAAGTGTTTAAAGATGGTGTTTCGGATAAACCAAACATCCTCAATTTGAAAAAACTCGACAAAGACGAGAAAGAAATTTTACCAGGACAATGAGCAAGCACGGAAAGATATTAGTGGCAATGAGTGGAGGAGTAGACAGTTCTGTTGCTGCTATGATGTTGCATGAAGAAGGCTACGAAGTAATTGGAATTACCATGAAAACATGGGATTATGCCAGTTCGGGTGGAGGAAAAAAAGAGACGGGATGTTGCAGTCTCGATTCTATTAACGATGCGCGCAGCTTGGCAGTTCGTTTCGGATTTCCCCATTTCATTCTGGATATTCGTGGTGAATTTGGGAATTACATTATCAACAATTTCGTTGATGAATACATAGCAGGTCGAACACCCAATCCTTGTGTGCTTTGCAATACACATATTAAATGGGATGCGCTTCTTAAACGTGCCGATATGCTCGATTGTGAATTCATCGCCACAGGACACTATGCCCAACAACGTTTGCAAGACAACGGTCGTTACGTGATTTCGCGCGGACTCGACTTAAGTAAAGATCAATCGTATGTGCTTTGGGGATTAAGCCAAGAGAGTTTAGCTCGCACGCGTTTCCCATTGGGAGGTTTTCACAAAACGGATATTCGTCAAATGGCCATTGAAAGCGACTTTGTCGATATAGCCAATAAAAGCGAGAGCTACGAGATTTGTTTTGTTCCCGATAATGATTATCGCAGCTTTTTGAAACGACAAGTTCCTGGCTTGGAAGAGCAAGTAGATGGTGGGAATTTTGTGCTATCCGATGGAACCGTCGTAGGTAAACATCGCGGTTATCCATTTTACACTATTGGACAAAGAAAAGGCTTGGAAATCGCACTCGGTTATCCGGCATTTGTTCTCGATATCAATCCCGAAACTAACACGGTTATTTTAGGTGAGAAAGACGAGTTGATAAAACACAGCATGCAGGTTCGGGATGTGAATTTGATGAAATATGCTGAACTTCCTGAAGATTTTAACGCACTCACTAAAATTCGCTACAAACACGATGGTTCCATGAGTTTGCTGAATATGCATTCGGATGGATCTATGCAAGTCGACTTTCTCGATGCTGTATCGGGTGTTGCACCTGGACAATCGGCAGTTTTTTATGAAGGCAACGATTTAGTAGGTGGAGGTTTTATTAAAAAATAAAGCATGGTAAAAAAAAGATTCCTTTTCAGTTTGCTTGTATGTGCATTGCTTACTGCAAATTCTTGCAAGAAAGATACAATCCAATTGCCTGAACCATCTTATCGTGAATACTTCAACGATGCGGTTGGTTCATACATTATATATGAATGCGATTCGATCATTTACGATGATTTCAATCAATCGATCGATACAAACTCCTTTTTGATAAAAGAGTATTTTCAGTCAACCTTTGTCGATAATTCCGGCCGAAATGCCATCCGTGTTGAGCGCTGGAAAAAATCAATGGACTCATTGAATTGGTTCTTAAAGGATGTTTGGTCGCTAGTTAAAACCGATGTGCAAGTTGAAAAGGTGGAAGAAGATCTGCGCTATATTAAACTGGTTTTTCCAGTGAGAGAAAGTCTTCAGTGGAATACAAACGCACTTAATTCTTTGGAAGCAAGAACAGTCGCATACAGCAAAGTGCATGAGGCATTTTCAACCGATAGCATGCAATTCGACTCAACCATAACGGTAGAAAATATCGACCCAGTAAACCTTGTTTCCGAATACCGCAACACCGAAGTCTTTGCCAAGAATGCCGGAATGATTTATAAAAAGTTTGTGGATGTAAAGTACATCGTACCAACCAATGAAATCAAAAGTGGTCTTGTCTTTACAATGAAAGCCATCGAAATAGGAACCGAATAATGAAAAAAATACTTATTCTCTTTTTTGTGCTAACAGCCTCTTCAGTAAGTGTAAACGCGCAAACAGCACCCAGTAAATTTTGGATTCAATTCAGCGATCGTATTAATTCTCCATACAGTTTAGAGAACGCGTCAGCTTTTCTTTCTGTAAAATCAATGCAGCGTCGATCGCAACAAGGAATCGAACTCAAGGAAAACGATCTTCCTGTAAATCCAAGCTATGTCTTAGCAGTTGCTGCAACAGGTGCTCAAGTGCTGAATCGTATGAAATGGTTTAACGCCATAACCATTCAAGTGGAAGATACATCCATCATGGCTAGTATCCGTGCCCTGCCTTTTGTTGTAAAATCGGGTAGAGTAGCAAAGCTGAAAAAGAAAACACCGGCTGAGCTGTTCATGGAAGATTTGATGAAACAATACGAACAAAAAGAAGCAGAGCTGGCAAAGCAGCAACTCGCTTTAAAACAAAACAACGAGGCATTTTATGGAAATGCCAATGTGCAAATCGAAATGTTGAATGGCGATAAACTGCATAACATGGGATTTCAAGGGCAAGGTGTAATCGTTGCTGTTTTGGATGCGGGATTTTATCATGCTGATCAAATTGCATTTTTCGATAGTCTACGAAATTCAGGAAGATTGCTCGGAACGCATGATTTTGTGCAGGGAGGAACTTCCGTTTTCGAAGATAATTCGCATGGCTTATCCGTACTTTCTACCATGGCGGGATATATTCCGGGAGTATTTGTTGGAACAGCTCCAAAAGCATCGTATTGGTTACTAAGAACTGAAGATGCCGATTCGGAAAATTTGATCGAAGAAGATAATTGGGTTCGTGGGGCAGAGTTTGCCGACAGCGTGGGAGCACAAATCATCAACTCCTCTCTCGGGTACACGGTGTTCGACGATTCAACAGCAAATCATACGTATTCTGAATTAAATGGCAATACAACCCGTATTTCGATTGGTGCCGACATTGCCGCAAGTAAAGGTATTCTTGTAATAAATTCTGCTGGAAATTCCGGTGCCGATCCTTGGAAATACGTGGGCGCTCCTGCCGATGCAGATAGTGTTTTAAGCATTGGTGCTGTTGATTCGGACCGTAATTATGCTTCATTCAGTTCGCAAGGTCCAACATTCGATGGCCGCATTAAACCCAATGTTTCGGCTATGGGTGAATTGTCTTGGGTGATTAATTCTTCAGGATTGCCAGGAAAATCGAATGGAACTTCATTTTCATCTCCAATATTAGCAGGCATGGCAGCCTGTTTATGGCAAGCACATCCCGAAGCCAAATCGATGGAAGTATTTAAAGCAATCGAACAAAGTGCCGATCAGTTCGCAACTCCTGATGAGAAAAAAGGATTCGGTATTCCGGATTTCTTGCGCGCACATTCCATTCTTTCTCAACTCAAATTGAATAAAGAGGTTCAAGATAGTTTGGTGAACGTCTATCCCAATCCCTTTATTGAAGGAGTAACCATTGAGTTTTTCTCAATCAAAGAGCAAGATGTGCAAGTTAAAATATTCAAACTTTCGGGGAAGCAAATTGCAGAAGAGAGTGTGCATGTGTATCCATACATCAACAATCTCCTTCAATTGGAAAAAGTAAAACGCTTGAGTGCCGGACAGTATGTAGTATCGCTAAGTACTTCTAGCAATACGTTCAAACGTCAGGTAATCAAGCGTTAAACGTGTATCGAGAAATTAATATTTCTTTCTTCCTTTAAAACCGCCGCCACCGCTCGAAGATCCCCCTCCAGAACGGTATCCGCCGCCGCCACTTTCTTTTTCACGGAATGGACGAGATTTGCCAGCCGATGGACGATCATTTGACCAGCTTTTGCTGCCAGCACTTCCACCACCACCATAACCGCCGCTGCGTCTTTCGCCGCCGCCGCTATCGCCAACGGTTTTCTCAATTCTTACAGATCTTCCATTAACAGCGAATTCCTCAAATTTCGATTCAACAATGTGTTCGAATTGTGGGGGAACTTCAAAGAATGAGAAGCTTCTGCGTAATTCAATCTTACCAATTTTTTCGTTTGGTAATCCGGTAGTATCGCAAAGCAAGCGAACCATTCCTGATTTATCAAAACCATCCAATTCACCAACACCCACAAAATAACGAGTCATTGCAACACCAGCTGTTCTTCCTCCGCGTTCAGAACCTTGTCCGCGATTTTCGTTGAGGTCGGATGCATTCTTATAATATTCAAGAAAGCGGTTAAACTCAAGTGAAAGGAAGCTTTTCAGAACTTCTTCCTTGCTCATATCCTCAAATGTTTCGAGAATAGAAGAAAGGTATTGTTCGATGTCGGGGTTTACCGCAACATCATGCGCTTTCTTTGCAAGGTAAATAAGTTGTTGTTCGCACACTTCAATTCCGGTTGGAACTTGCTTGTGTGTAAACTGTGTTCCAATGCGGTGCTCCACCTGACGAATCTTGCTGATATCGCGCGGTGTAATAATCGCCAAAGAAATTCCTGAACGACCAGCACGGGCAGTTCTTCCACTTCTATGTGTATAGCTTTCCGAATCGTCCGGAAGGTTATAATGTATAACGTGTGTAATGCTATCAACATCAATTCCGCGAGCTGCAACATCAGTTGCTACAAGCATTTGCAAGTTCTTGTTACGGAACTTACGCATCACGGCATCACGTTGCGCCTGACTCAAATCGCCATGCAACGAATCGGCATTGTATCCGTCTTTGATAAGTTTTTCGGCAATTTCCTGCGTTTCAATTTTCGT
>JBBALS010000099.1:0-6584 GCA_040402915.1 Flavobacteriales bacterium | reverse complement strand
ATTCGAGCACCTTTTGTCTATGAATTTCCTCAGGGTTATCTGCATCATGAAAAAGGGATTCCTGTGGAGCAAATTAACTCTAACGAGAATTCTTTTGCCGAAACGCGAAGTGCTTTTCCATTCAGCGGAGGAGAACGGCAAGCCCAAAAACGGATTCAGGATTACTTCTTCACAAATAAATTCATCCTTCAATACAAGGAAACTCGAAACGGTTTACTTGGCGCCGATTATTCCACCAAATTTAGTCCTTGGTTAGGATTAGGAGCAGTTTCGACCCGACAGATTTATGCAGAACTTAAAAAGTTTGAGCAGCAACACGGTGCAAACGAGTCGACATATTGGTTGGTATTTGAATTGTTTTGGCGTGACTATTTTCGCTACATCCTCATTAAATACGGCAGGAAGATTTTCCTTAAAAATGGGCTCAACATTTACAATCCGAATCGGGAAGTTGTGCAATCGGATGCGCTTTTTCAGAGTTGGATTTTAGGAAAAACCGGTGATGATTTTGTGGATGCCTGCATGCATGAATTGGCGGCAACTGGTTTTATGAGTAACCGAGGACGACAGAATGTGGCCAGTTATCTTGTACATCAACTTAAATTAGATTGGCGTTTGGGTGCTGAGTATTTTGAGTCCATGTTAATCGATTATGATGCGGCAAGCAACTGGGGAAATTGGGCTTATTTAGCAGGTGTTGGAAACGACCCACGTCAACGCATTTTCAACACACAAAAACAAGCTGAGCAATATGACCAAAACGGAGAATTCAGAAAATGTTGGAATTGATTGTGTTCCGCATGTGGTAATTATCTCCGATGTTTGTTGCAATTAAAAATCAGAATGCTATCTGCTGTCCTTTTTGAACTGATTGCTTTTTCATTTGCTATAGTGGGAGTTTTCCTAACCGCACGCGGACATGTTGCCGGTTGGATATTGGGAATCATTGGTTCTGCTTTATATATTCCCGTTTTCTTTGAGGGGAAACTGTATGCAGAATCGGCACTTCAACTGTTTTATGTATTAATGGGAATTTATGGATGGTGGAATTGGCTCCGAATGGCGAATGGAACCAACACACTTCAGGTTTTATCAATCGGACGCATAGCCGTGCTAATTCTGTCTATACTCCTTGTTATAGGTTCGGGATTTCTCGGTTTCTGCCTCGATCGATTTTCTAACACCGATGTGCCTTACTTCGATGCCACCATGGGAATTTCTGGCTTGCTAATCACTTGGATGATGGCAAGAAAATACATTGAGAACTGGATCTGTTGGGTGATTGTTGACTTGTCCAATGCGGGACTTTTCATTTATAAATCACTCTATTTAACGGCGTTTCTTTATATCATAATGGCCGCACTTGCACTATATGGTTTAAAAACATGGAGAAAGGAGCTCGCCAAACCATGATACGAATTGCAGTTACTGGCCCAGAGTCAACCGGAAAATCGAGCTTGGTTTCCCAATTGGCCCAGCACTATGGATGTCCATTCGTCCCTGAATATGCCCGCGAATATCTTACGAATCTGAATCGTCCTTACACTGCATTGGATGTTGAAACTATTGCTCGTAAACAAATGGAATTGGAAAACTCAATCTCGAGCAACAGCAAAATTATTTTCTACGATACCGATTTGCTCGTTTGCCGCATTTGGATGGAGGTAGTTTTTGGCGCTTGTCCAGATTGGCTTATTGCAGAATCTCGGAACCAGCGATATTCTCACACGCTATTAATGAATATCGATATCCCATGGGAGCCAGACCCTTTACGCGAACACCCTCATTTAAGAGAAGAGATTTTTACTCGATATAGAAATGCCTTGATAGTAGACGAACGTCTGTTTACAATCATTTCAGGAATGAATGAGGTTCGGTTCGAAAATGCGAAAAAGGAAATTGACAAACTACGCACTCTTTTGCTTTAGTAATGAACATTTTTAAATATTTGGAGTTCTTTCATCATGATTGACAAACTTCTAGATCATGAAATTGATCGTATCATAGAAATGGCTTGGGAAGACCGAACGCCTTTTGATGCCATCTTATTTCAATTTGGATTGCGTGAAGACGATGTAAAAGCCCTGATGAAACGCGAACTTCATCCCAACAATTGGAGGAAATGGCGTGCGCGTGTTGGCGGCCGAAGTACAAAGCACGTAGCAAAAAGAGATGCAACGGTTAATCGTTTCAAGTGCACTCTTCAACGTAGCACGGGGAATCGCATCAGCAAACGTTAAATACCCAATTCAATTTGAGGGTCCCAATAATGCGATTTAAAATTTTGAATTTGATCTTCTTGTACAACAATCCCTTCAGCTTCCAAACGAATTTGCATTTCGTTGGCATCAGAAAAATGATGTTTGCCGGTTAATTGCCCATTCCGGTTTACCACACGATGCGCGGGAACAGGAATCGAATCCTGATGCGACAAATTCATTGCCCAGCCAACTGTTCTCGCAGAACCTCCACTTCCTAAAAACTTTGCAATGGCTCCATAACTGGTTACGCGACCAAATGGAATTTCTCGCACCACGGCAAAGACTTTCTCAAAGAAATCTTCTTTGTCGCGCGGATCGCTCATAGTTTATAGGCCACGTAATTAATGGGAACTCCTGTTTGCCGAAATTTCATTTCGTAATACGTGCGAATTTGCAATAACTCATCGCCCGGAAAATCGGTGTCAATATCACGACTAATTCTCAACACAGGCAAGTTTTGAGATTCAATCACTTCCATGGTCGACTCAAACAAAAATGCGGAATCGGTCTTCAAATGAACAATTCCATCGGGCTTTAATACTTTACGATATCGATCTAAAAACTCGGCAGAGGTTAATCGTTTATGCGCCTTCGATTTATTGGGTTGAGGGTCGGGAAACGTAATCCAGATTTCGTCTACTTCACCTAGTAAAAAGAAATTGTTGAGGTGTTCAATTTCAGTTCTAAGAAATCCAATGTTTGGTATATTATCTTCTATCCCAGTTTTCGCGCCTCTCCATATCCGATTTCCTTTAATATCCAAGCCGAGGTAATTGCGTTCGGGGTGTCGTAAAGCTAAACCAACGCTGTATTCTCCTTTGCCACAACCCAATTCTAGGGTTAATGGAAGATTGTTTTTGAAAAAAGTTTCTTGCCATTTCCCTTTTAGGGGATGATCGAATTGTTCTTTGTAATAAGGATGCTGAATAACATTGGCAAATGTTTCCAATTCGGCAAAATTCCGAAGTTTGCGTTTGGTCATGGGAGTTTACCAGTTTTTATCGAGAGGACAAACAGTCATTTCTTCTACCAAGGTATTCGCGGGTAATTGAACCAAGGTGTTCACTAATTGGGCAATATCTTCGGGCTGCACAAAACGTTCTCGAGGAACATCTTCAACGCCCCAAGTTGCGGTATTTACCGAACCCGGAAAGATGCGGGTAACACCAACGCCAAAATCACGAAGTTCTTCGCAAAGGAGTTTTGCATACATGTCGTTGGTTACCTTCGAAAGGGTATAAGCAGCTGCATTTACCCGCGGCTTTTGAACCACCACGGAACTTAAAAATACAACACGACCTCTCTGCAATTGCTTGAAATGCGGCACAAAAAACTGAACCAATTGAAAACCGCTCCGGAAATTGATATTCATTTGTTCATCAAGTTCATTAAGCGACATGCTCCCAACGGCTCCGGGAATATAGCTTCCAGCATTATTCACAATTAAATCGGGGCAGCCCCACTCAAGAGCAATTCTTTCTCGAAAACGCGCATTGTCAGATTCGATGCAAAGGTCGCCTTGAACAATAAGATGCTCTTGAGAACCGAATGATTTCAATGTTTGTTGAAGAGCAATGACTGCTTCTTCTCTTCTCGAGATGCTAGCTATTTGCCAGCCTTGTTTAGCTAATACAATGGAGATGGCATTCCCAATTCCACTGCTAGCCCCTGTAATGATTGCGCGCATGCGACAAAAATAGTTCTTTGATTAGGAATAACCTTATTTTGCATCATGTCTTTTACCAAATCTCCGCGCATTCTTGTTGCCCCGCTCGATTGGGGTCTTGGTCATGCTGCGCGGTGTATTCCGGTTATTAAGGAATTGATTCAACAAGAAGCAGAAGTAATTATCTATGGTTCGGCTCATGTGCTTAACTACCTCCAAAAGCACTTTCCTCATTTGGAACAAATTCAATCAAATGAACAAGAAATCCATTATTCTAAGCACCTTCCTGCTTGGCTTAAAATACTACTTCAGACTAATAAAATCAATAAGAACATTAAATTAGAATATACGAACTTACAAAGCCTGATAAAAATACGGCAAATTGATGGAGTAATTTCCGATAACCGCTATGGATGTCATTCCAAAACGATCTCTTGTGTTTTTATTACGCACCAATTAAATCTTCGAGTTCCTCAGAATTTGGGATTTTTGAGAAAGAGTATCCAACATAAAATTACCGCTTGGACTTCCAATTTTGATGAAATTTGGATTCCCGATTTGCAAGGCTCTCATTCACTAAGCCAAGATTTATCATTTTCTACATCAAAGAATCCTCAGCTCAAACACATTGGAATCCTCAGCCGATTTACATCGAATCAAATCGTTCATAACAACCCGAATGGCTATTTGGCTATCATCTCTGGCCCAGAACCTCAACGCAGAATTTTCTTCCAAGAACTTTTACGAATTAGAAATTCATTATCCTTGGAAATGACTTTCATCATTGACAAAATATCCAATAAGGTAAGTTCGGATGAAATGAATAATATGCGAATTCTAGTTCAACCCAATGACGATGAATTTTTACGGGAAATCGCCAATTCAAAACACATTGTATGTCGATCGGGATATAGCAGTTTGATGGATTTAATCCGCCTAAAAAGAACCGCTTTGTTTATTCCAACACCCGGACAAACCGAACAGGAATACCTTGCCGAAGAAAGTATGAAATGGGGTTTTGGAATTAAAAAGCAAAGCACTTTAAAAGCAATCAAATCGATTGAAGATTGGGAATCCTGTTTTAAATCGAATGAGCAATT
The DNA here is from genome assembly GCA_040402915.1 of Flavobacteriales bacterium. Classification (GTDB taxonomy): domain Bacteria; phylum Bacteroidota; class Bacteroidia; order M30B66; family M30B66; genus CALQRR01. The sequence continues at coordinate 1,557 of JBBALS010000099.1, read as the reverse complement.
GAACGATACATTTCCGGAAGAAGAAAACCAAAGCCACATCTTGCTTAAGAATGCAGTTCGCGATTTTTTAATGGGGCTTAATCGAACCGAATAACACGCGCTGGACTAATTCGCGTTACAAGCAATGTTGGGGCGAGAAGTGCAATTAAACAGATGCCGAATGTAGCCGCATTCAATACAAGAATATCGATAACATTGAGGTTAATTGGAACCACCGATAAATAATAGGTTTCCTGATTTAGCGTAATAACTCCAAATTGCGATTGCAAAAAACAGAATCCAATACCTATCAAATTCCCTATCAACATTCCTTTCCCAATCAACACACTGGCTTGCCTTAAAAACAACTTCATCATTAACCGATTGTCGGCACCCAAAGATTTCATTATGCCAATAAACTGGGTACGCTCTAGAATCATTATAAGCAATGAGGTAATCATATTGATAATTGAAACAACCAACATCAGTCCGATGATGATGTAAACATTTGTGTCCATCAAATCGAGCCAGCTGAATATTTGCGGATAGCGGCTTTTTATACTCTGTGCATTGAGGTCGTTGGGAATAGCTTCATATACGAGTCTTTCCATTTCATCAATCTTTTCGAAATCTTGAACCTGGACTTCGATGGCACTTACTTGGTCGGGGCTCCATTTATTGAGCTGTTGTACCACCCGAATATCACCCATCATGTATATTTTATCGAAATCGTTATCGCCCAAGCCGGTATCGTAAATGCCAGAAACAACAAATTTTCTCGCCTTGGGTGGATCTTGAATAAAATACATCAACAAGCTACTACCAACTTGGAGCTTTAAAAGTTGAGCTTGCAATTTGGAGATGAGAATTTCGTTTGATTTACCAGAGTCGGGTAACGTAGGAATTTTTCCAGCAACTAAATTCTTTTCAAAAAAGCCGAATTGATAATCTTTCCCTAATCCTTTAAAAACAACCCCTTCAATAGCGTCGCCTGATTTTACAATTCCAGCTTTTGTTGCAATACTCTGCCAATGAACAACTCCAGGCACTTTTTTTATCTCATTCAGGTAGCTTTCTTTGTTGCTAATAGGACTACTTTCGAACGAATGATTGTTATCGTACTTGTTTATTTGAATATGAGCGCCGAAACCAATAACTTTCGCTCGAATCTCTTTCTGGAAGCCCGTTACAATGGCAATTGCAATAATCATCACACAAATACCAACAGCAATGCCTCCAATGGCAATTCGGATGATGGGAGTTGAAAGACGATTGTTGCCTTTGTTGGATTGTAAAAGCCTTTTGGCAAGAAATGCAGATGTGCTCAAATTAATTTAGAATGACTCGATTTAAAATAGCGCCACAAGTTAGAAATTTTAAAGCCTTTGCATGGGCATTTCTATTTCTCTTCTTTTTCATCCAAAATCTACGACCTCAAATTTTCAGTAGGGTTGAGGTTATCATTAAAACCGATGCCAATGTTGAATTGGGAGCTGAACGGATGAATGAATATTTGTCTTTAGTAAAAGGTAAGCGTGTTGCTTTGGTTGCGAATCACACATCGCTAATCGGAAATAC
>JBBALS010000098.1:0-6593 GCA_040402915.1 Flavobacteriales bacterium | reverse complement strand
CTCCCAGATATAATTGGTCGAAAAGTATTTTTTCGGTTTTCCTAATAAAGTTAGGAGCGGCTGGTGGTGGCGCATTTGTGGTTTTTGCATTTATTTCAAATTTGGTATTGAACTATTTAAAATAAAAGTTCTCCCCAGACAAATGATTATAAAGCCCAGTTTCAACATGAGATTGGGCTTTAATTTTATTCGAAATCGCGTTAATAAAAATTGGATATCCACCCCAATATCCATTCACAAATCAAAAGCATAAACAAATGCTGAGAAAATAACTAATTAGATTTGATTGATACTCTATTCTAGAAATTTCTTTACTTTGTTTCACATTCAATTAAACATCATGCGTCATCTTTTCCTTGCTTTATTCGCGGTTTTATTCGCAAATAACATCTCCGCTCAAAAGGTATTCTCGGTAAAATATTCCTCACAAGCTGATGTAAAAGTGTTTGTGGTGAATTACGAATCACAAGCCGATTTGCTCATTTATAAAGTCAAGTATGATTCGCAGGCGGTTGATAATAATGGCAAATGGTTTTTTACACAGTATGAAAGTCAAGCCAAGAAAAAAATCTTCTTCGTTGATTATGAAAGCCAAGCCGATTTGAAAATTTTCTTTATCGATTATGAAAGTCGCGCGGGTTGGAAAAACACTGCCAAGAAGCAGTTGATGTATTAATTAGATTTAGTACAACCAAATCGGAATAAGTACTAAAACTTCATTGCTTCTTTGACTATCTTTGCGACCGCAATGAAGAACATCCGAAATTTTTGCATTATCGCTCATATCGACCATGGTAAATCCACTTTGGCCGATCGACTGCTCGAATATACCAACACAATCACCAAACGTGAATCGCAGGCGCAAGTCCTCGATGACATGGATTTGGAACGCGAACGTGGAATCACCATTAAGAGTAAGGCCATTAAAATGGAGTATGAACTCAATGGTGAAAAGTATATTCTTAACTTGATTGATACGCCCGGACACGTGGATTTCTCTTATGAAGTTTCGCGTTCAATTGCTGCATGCGAAGGCGCATTGCTTATTGTAGATGCTGCTCAAGGAATTCAAGCGCAAACCATTTCCAATTTGTATCTCGCTCTTGAGCATGATTTGGAAATCATTCCGGTCTTAAACAAAATGGACCTTCCGGGTGCTATGCCTGAAGAAGTGAAAGATCAAATTGTGGAATTGATTGGTTGCAAACGAGAGGATATTTTAGCTGCTTCTGGGAAAACTGGAATGGGCGTTCACGATATTTTGGAAGCCATTGTTGCCCGTGTTCCAGCTCCCAAAGGTGATCCAGACGGACCATTACAAGCACTGATTTTCGATTCAGTGTTTAATTCGTTTCGTGGTATTTACGCGTACTTCCGTGTTATAAATGGATCTATTAAAAAAGGCGATAAGGTAAAATTCATGTCGACAGGCAGTGAATATTTTGCCGATGAAATTGGCTTACTTCGCTTAAAACCAGAAGCCCGTAACGAAGTAAAGGCGGGTGATGTAGGGTATCTCATTTCGGGAATCAAAGAATCAAGAGAAGTAAAAGTTGGCGATACCATTACCCATGTTGACCGACCTTGCACAGAGCAAATCAAAGGGTTTGAAGATGTGAAGCCAATGGTATTTGCGGGAATTTTTCCGGTCGATACCGAAGATTACGAAGAGTTACGCTACTCGATGGAAAAGCTGCAGCTCAATGATGCATCATTAACTTTCGAACCAGAATCTTCTGCCGCTTTGGGCTTCGGATTCCGTTGCGGATTCCTCGGAATGCTTCACATGGAAATTATCCAGGAGCGTCTCGAAAGGGAATTCAACATGACTGTTATTACAACGGTTCCGAACGTTTCATATAGAGCATTTACAACCAGAGGCGAGGAATTGGTGGTTACTAACCCAACCGATTTGCCCGATCCAAGCAAACTCGATCGTATTGAGGAGCCCTACATTCGTGCACAAATCATTACGAAGTCAGAATACACGGGTTCTATCATGACACTTTGTATTCAGAAACGCGGCATGCTAATCAATCAGAATTACCTTACCACAGACCGTGTGGAATTGGTGTTCGAAATGCCGATGGGTGAAATTGTATTCGATTTTTACGACAAATTGAAATCGCTTTCACGTGGTTATGCTTCGTTCGATTATCATCCAATCAATTACCGCGAATCCAAATTGATTAAACTCGATTTGATGTTGAATGGAGAACCAGTGGATGCATTGTCATCATTGATTCACCGCGATAACGCTTACGATTTTGGGAAGAAGATTTGCGAAAAATTGAAAGAACTCATCCCGAAACAACAATTCGAAATTGCTATTCAGGCATCTATTGGTGCCAAAGTTATTGCACGCGAAACCGTGAAAGCCATGCGTAAAGACGTAACGGCGAAGTGTTATGGAGGTGATATTTCGCGTAAACGTAAGCTCCTCGAAAAGCAAAAAGAAGGAAAGAAACGCATGCGTCAAGTAGGTTCGGTTGAGGTGCCACAATCGGCATTTATGGCGGTATTGAAACTGGATTAATTATACATACAATTTTTAATAGGTATCCAAATCCGGAATTCTCTTTTTCTTAAGAGGAATTCCGGATTTTTCTTTTGTAAAATGAGGATGAGCATATTCGAATTTTACTAATTACTCAATTCTACATTTCAATAGAAATTTTCACTTTTCCTCCAAGGCCCTTTTCCACAATGTCAAACAAAGTTTTCAATGTCAAATTTCCTCCATTGTTTTCTATCCTAGAAATAAAAGTTCTTTTTTTGTCGAGTATGTCTGCGAGTTGGTCTTGAGTTAAATGTTTGTCTTCACGAGCCTTGCGAATTAACAAACCTATTTTAAAACTTTCAAATTCTCTGTCTAGTTCGTCTCGTCTTGCTGAACCTTTTTTTCCATAAACAGAGTCCTTGATTTTTTTCCAGCTTTTAGTTTCCATTTTCATTATTTTTTTGTTCGAAATATTCCTTCATTAAACTTTTTGCTTTCGCAATAGCTTCATTTGGAGTCTTCTGCGTTTTTTTTGTAAACCCATTAAGTAATATCACTAGTTTCCCTTCATCGAAAAAACAAAATACTCTCCAAATATTAGTACCAAGCTGAATACGTGCTTCATAAAGTCCTTTGGTCCCCTCTATAGATTTTAGATAGTTTGAAGGAACTCGTTCTAATGTTTCTATTGCTTCAATTATTTTATAAATTTTGTCTTGAACTTTTTGAGGTTGTTCTCTCAAGAAGTCTTCGAAATAATTTTTGTAAGCAATAACTTCTCTTACTTTTTCCATTACTACAAATGTAACTTATATGTTACTATTTTCCCAATTATTTCCCCTGATTTATTTGGATTTACTCATAGATTACCCATAATGATCATCATCTTTAGTTTATCATTAACGAATGCTTACTTTTGCCGGCCCATCTATTAATTATGATCACAGTCGACAATTTAGCTGTTGAATACAACGGCAAAACCCTGTTCAGCAACATTTCCTTTGCAATTAATCCTACCGATAAAATTGCCCTTATGGGAAAAAACGGTGCAGGAAAATCTACCATCATGAAAATCATTGCGGGGGAACAAAACGCTACGCGTGGCGCAGTGCGTGCTCCCAAAGAAGCTGTGATTGCCTATTTACCTCAGCATTTGTTAACCGAAGACAATTCCACCGTTTTCGAAGAAGCTGCAAAGGCCTTTAGTCAGGTATTTGCCATGCGCGATGAGATGGAGCAATTGAATAAAGAATTAGAAACGCGTACCGATTACGAGAGTAAAGAATACATGCAGATAATTGAGCGTGTGTCGGATTTATCGGAAGTGTATTATGCACTCGAAGAGGTGAACTACGATGCCGAAGTGGAAAAGGCGTTGAAAGGATTGGGTTTTCAACAAGAAGATTTATACCGTCCAACGAGTGAATTTAGCGGTGGATGGAGAATGCGCATTGAATTGGCAAAAATCCTTTTGAAGAAACCCGATTTGATTTTATTGGATGAGCCAACCAACCACATTGATATTGAATCGGTGATGTGGTTAGAGGATTTCTTGGTGAATAAAGCCAATGCCGTTTTGGTGATTTCTCACGATAAAGCATTCATCGATAACATTACCAATCGTACCATCGAAATCACGATGGGCAGGATGTACGACTACAAAGCCAACTACACGCATTACTTGCAACTACGCGAGGAACGCCGCATGCATCAAATTAAGGCTTACCAAGATCAACAAAAAATTATTGCTGATAACATGGCCTTTATTGATCGTTTTAAAGGCACGTATTCAAAAACCAATCAAGTTTCTTCGCGTGAACGCATGTTGGAGAAATTAGAACCTATCGAGATCGATGAAATCGAAACATCCGCTTTGCGTCTTCGATTTCCTGCGTCGCCTCGCTCGGGTGAACATCCAATTACCGTTCAAGATGTTTCTAAATCGTATGGCGAACATGCGGTTTTTAAGAATGCCAACATGTCGATAACTCGCGGAGAAAAAGTCTCTTTTGTTGGACGAAACGGAGAAGGGAAATCCACCATGTTAAAAGCCATTTTGGGCGAATTGAATGTGGAAGGAAAGGTGCTATTGGGTCACAATGTGAAAGTGGGCTATTTTGCTCAGAATCAAGCCGCATTGCTCGATTCTACCTTGACGGTTTTTGAAACGGTAGATCAAGTGGCCGAAGGAGATATTCGTACCCAAGTTAAAAATATCTTGGGGCGTTTTATGTTTAGTGGCGACGATATCAATAAAAAAGTAGGTCAACTTTCAGGAGGAGAACGTACGCGTTTAGCGATGGTGAAACTCCTGCTCGAGCCAGTGAATTTGTTGATTCTCGATGAGCCAACCAATCACCTCGATTTGAAATCAAAAGACGTATTAAAAGAAGCCCTTCTCGATTTTGATGGAACACTGATTTTGGTATCTCACGACCGTGCTTTCTTGATGGGCTTGGCGCAAAAGGTGTTCGAATTCAAAGACAAACGCGTCATTGAACACCTCGAAACCATTGATGAATTCTTGGAACGCAATCGTATTAAGCACATTGCTGAATTGAATTTAAGCAAGTAAATATTCAATATCGATTTATTGAGGTGAGTCGAATGGCGATTTCTATTAATTTAACTTTATAAATAGGTAAGCAACCTTTTTGCGGTGAATCCGACACGTATTCGCATCATAATTTGCGGTGAATGTTCCTTTTATTCGCTGCATTCCGTTGATTTTACTTTCAATCCATCAAATATCTCCCAAAACCATCTTCAAACAATTATCTTTGCCCTCATTATGATCCAACAAGACCAAATTACCTCGCTGGATGATCGCCTGGATGCGCTAAGGAGGCATCTTTGACGTCGATCGGAAACTTGCCGAATTAGAATTCGAAGAACGCGAAACTACTGCTCCTAATTTCTGGGACGATCCATCAGTTGCTGAAAAAAAACTGAAAGCCATTCGCGATAAGAAAGTCTGGACCGATGGATGGAAGAAAATCGGAGCCGGAATCGAAGACCTGAAGGTGCTCATGGATTTCTACAAAGAAGACGGAGCAACCGAAGCCGAACTCGACGAACAATACAAGCTGATTGTTGATGACCTCGAAGATTTGGAGTTTAAAAACATGCTTTCGGGTAAAGAAGACAACCTAAGCTGTGTGTTAACGATAAACTCAGGAGCCGGCGGAACAGAAAGCTGCGATTGGGCTTCCATGCTCTTGCGTATGTATCGGATGTGGGCAGAGAAGAATCGTTTCAAGGTTTCTGAAGTGGATATGCAGGAAGGCGATGTGGCTGGAATTAAATCGGCCACCATTCAGATTGATGGCGAGTTTGCGTTTGGTTATTTGAAAGGCGAAAGTGGTGTTCATCGACTCGTGCGTATTTCACCATTCGATTCCAATGCGCGTCGTCATACTTCATTCTGCTCAGTTTATGCTTATCCATTAATCGACGATACCATCGACATTCAAATCAACATGGGCGATATTGAATGGGATACATTCCGCGCCGGTGGGGCAGGAGGACAGAACGTAAACAAAGTAGAAACCGCTGTCCGACTAACACATAAACCCACGGGAATCATCATCAAAAACCAGGAAAGTCGCTCACAACTTCAGAACAAAGACAAAGCATTGCAACTCCTCAAATCGCAGCTCTACGAAATGGAATTGCGTAAACGCCAGGAAAGCACCGATGCCATTGAAGGTTCGAAAAAGAAAATTGAGTGGGGTTCACAAATTCGCAACTACGTTTTTCACCCCTATAAATTGGTGAAAGACCTTCGCACCGACAAGGAAACTTCCGATGTACAAGGTGTAATGGATGGCGATTTGAATACGTTCATCAAAGCGTATTTGATGGAATATGGCGCCAAGCACGATTGATTTTAAACCCAGGATTTAGTCTTGGGTTATTTTTTGCTTTTAATTAAGTAAATTTGAAATATGAATCATGTTAGTGATATAATAACTGTAAATCCTGAAATACTTGGTAATCAGCCTGTATTTAAGGGAACAAGAGTTCCTGTAGAATCGCTTTTCGATTATTTGGAAAGTGGAGAAACACTCGATAGTTTTTTGGATAATTTCCC
>JBBALS010000097.1:0-6723 GCA_040402915.1 Flavobacteriales bacterium | reverse complement strand
AAATGTAAGTTATACTTAATCATTTTTTTGATTAAGTATTCGTCTGAAGTGAATTTTCCAGTATTCATGAAACTATAGAAAATAGGTTATGTGATTATTTCCAAACATTGAAAACCAAACTGCAATTAATTTGCAATTTGATTGTGATCTCTGATATAAATCGATATGGACTTGAATTGTTATTCAATCATTCAAAAGCCTATATTCATCCATCAATTACCATCGATTAACATCGATTTTCAGCGATTACAGTCGATTTTCAGCGATTTCCATCGATCATCAGCGATTATCATCGATTAAAATCACATGCTATTCATAGGTATCCGATTTTTTATCGTTTTTAGCGAATTTCTGCCAAAATCAATTTGACTGAAAAATAGGTCTTTTAAAGGAGGGTAGGAGGGACTCACATTCCCAAAACTGCATCTAAAGCATCGTCAGCATCTTTGTGAATGAAACTCGACTGATGCCCAATTGTGGTGGTGATGGAGGAGTGACGGTAAAGCTTTTGAAGCATTTGAATTGAAATCTTATCGCCCGAGATATTGCCGAACGTATGTCTGGCGATATGGAGGGTTAGCTTCTTGTCGATTTTGAGGTCTTCTCCTATTTGTTTTAAGCTTTTATTTAGGTTCGCTACAGTAAAGGCAATCTTCCTTTGAATTTCAAATTTGTCTTTAAAATCCGCAACTGTTTTGAGATAGGGGAATACCAAATCGCTTTTATCCTTGATCGCTTCATATTTTTGAAGGATGATTGCTGCTTTCTCAGGAATTTTCAATGATACCACCTTTTCATTTTTACCCATTATATAATGAAGGCGATCATCTTGAAAGTCCGACCATTTCAATCGCAATACATCCGATACACGCATTCCTGCAAAATAGAAAGCCATGAGCCAAATATTTCGAGCATGATCCATTCTTGAAAATAAAATTAACTCAGCATTTTCCATTAGCTGCACTTCCGATGTCGTCAATCCAATTTTTACTGACTCTGGACACTTAATACGAATCTTTCCTCTTCCAAAGGGATAATATCTAATCAACTCTTGATCTTCAGCCAATGCCATTCCGAAAAGGGTGCGAATGACAGTCAAATGATTCATGATGGTCCGCTCGCTGATACTCCTTGTTTTAACAAGGTATGCTTTATAATTTTCAAGCATTTGAACGGTTATTTCCTTCATCGGCAAATCCTCGCCTTTTAGGAATTCCTTAAAATGTTTAATTCTTGAGCGGTCAGTATTTAGTCTGTTGTATTTTCCGCTCTTCTCTAGATTGCTTAGATATTGTTTGGCCAATGCAATGAATGTAAGTCCAGCAGCTGGCTTCATGTTTCTTTTAACAACCTTCGATGATACATCTTGCTTTTGTGTTTCGAGTTCCAAAGCTTTGCCATTGACTTCAGCAAGTCTCTTCAGCAAGTAGTTATTTAATCGATCTGAGTTGGGATGGGACTTCCTTACTAGATTCTTTTTAGCATCCCAATATTCTTCTTGAATGCTTTGATCTGTTTGTAAGTACGATGTTTTTCTGTCTTTCGTAATCCGGATTGCAAGCGGGTAACTTCCATCATCTTTCTTTTTTTTTCTGAGGACAATTTTAACGGATGCCATGCTATTTTATGACCTTAGGGTCAATTTTAAGCTACAACAAATGTACTATTATATATCAATTTAATGAGTTAAATCGGGAAAAATATCGTACAAAAATGGTGTTTTTTAATGTACTATTTTATTTCAATTTAATGAGTTAAATCAGGTACAACAATGGTACAACAAATGGTGTTTTTTGCTGTTTTCTAATGTTTTCTAAAAAACCATATAATACATATAATGAGGCCATTAAGGTACATTATATTTTGTACCAAAACACCCATTTCAGCTTTCATAACCCTGAGGTCAAAGGTTCATTCCGATAGCTTTCTAATGATGTGCTAATGTGCTGATAAAAAAATGTGCTGATGAGAAAAATGTGCTGATATTAAATCTCGAATTTAATTACACATCAGCACATCGAAATATTAGCACATCAGCACATCCAAGTTATTAGCACATTAGCACATCAATGTATCAGCACATCGAAGTATCAGCACATTATCACATCAAAATATCAGCATACTTCCACTGATAATTAAACTGCTTTTTCATCTTCTCCTAAGCCCACTAAAGATGTTTCTACAATTTTTTCAGTAAATCCTCGAGTCCATTACTCTTAATCACCAATAACGTTTGAAGGAGCATTCCTAATTTACCTTCAGGGAAACCATTCCGATCGAACCACTCTAAGTAATTCACAGGAAGATCTTTCAAAATGATTCCTTTAAATTTCCCAAACGGCATCCGCATTTTTACTAGGTCTAACAATAGATTGGGGTCGGGAGTAATTGTATTCATTACCGAATGATTATTTAAGATTGAAGTGTGATATTATTTATCGCATTTTAATTATCAAATTCAATGAGCACTTTCTTCTTTGATTTAGGTTTTGGGGTTTGATCTTTGGGATTAGAAATCTGACTGGTATCTTTCTTAAACAAACCAAATTCTTCTTTGAAAATTTGTTTCATTGTTTTCTTTTCAATTTTCAAATCTTCCCGAAACTTTTGTTGCATTCCTTTACTATCGTATGAAATGCTTGGTTTGTTAACAGGGCCTTTCATGGAAATAAACAACCGTGTTTTCCCCAAACCGTCATCTTCAATTACTCCAAATTCTTCGTTTTCTTTTTTCGATTTCCTTGCTTTCTTTGAAAGTAAATCGGATAAAAACAATTCGAAATGATAATCAACCACATTATCAAAATTGTGCGTGCCCGATAATCCTATGTTGAGCGCATTTGAAACAATGTCCATTCGTGGAATAATAACGTTTCGATTCCGGATTTCAATCTGATTTTTCAATGTTGAGAAACGGACATTTCGTAATTCATCCAAACTAATAAAGCGCGATAAATTATTTAATGGCTCAAAATTAAGAAGCGCCCCTTCATTTATAACAATGTTGGCTGTTGCATACAATTTATCGAGATCAATAACTAATCCCGACGAAACAAGTGAATTAAGTTGAACATCAGCATCCAATTTACCTTGTATATTCTCTTTCTTCAAAACATTTTGCCCAAAATCCTCACATTCATTAAACACTTGAGCAATATCCACTTTCTTTAAATTAACGGTGCAATTCAATAAGAGATGTTCTTCTTGTTTTCCATTCACAGAACCAGCCAACCGAATATTGCCTCCCATCGTTTTTAGGTCGAGTTTTTCGGCAATTAATTCACGATTCTCCACTCGGAAATCACCTATAATGTTTCGTGCAATAAACTTCCGAAATTGCAATTGATTAACTCGGGCATTGAGCTTGAGTTTAAGTCTAGGCGAAATGCGAAAACGGTAATCATTTTGGTTTGTATTTGTTGCGTGACGAGCAAAAAGTTCATCCAAATAAACCAAATTACTCTGAACGGTTGATGTAATTGTGATTGCTTGGTCTTTAATAAAAAGATAACCAAATACATTACCTAAAGTTCCTTTCATAAGGAAATCGGTTTTTCCTGCTTTCCCTTTAAAATTATCAACGCGAACATCGTTGTTGTTAAAATCGAAATTTCCCGAAAATCCCGTATATGCTAATGAATCACCATCAATGTTAAAGGAAACATCGTTTAACGTCAATAAACCCTCGGTCTTTATGATATCAGAAGTTGAGTTAGAAATTAGGGTATTATTCTTTAATTCTCCTTCAATGGAAACATTCAAACTTGCATTTCCTGAAACAAAATGAACGGGTTTAAGTGAAAAGAATTTTTCTAAATCCAATAAATTGAATGATGCTGAAGTCTGCGCTTTTATATAAGGATTTTTGAAGTTACGAAGGTGAATTTCTCCACTTGCTTTCCCATCATTTAACTCAACATAAACTTTATTTAAATCAAGTACCGAGCTCTCTAATGAATGTTTATTTCCATTGTGTATGCGTCCGCTTAACTTTACATTCTTCAATTCAATATCGTGTTCTATCTGACGAATAGTTCCGTCTTCAATCTTAAATTCTGCATTGAAATACGGATGTTCATTTTTGCTCCAATTCCCTTTAAGTGTTGCATCGCAATAAAATTTACCATCGCTTTTGTATTTGATTATTTCCTTCGAATATTCTTTGGGTAATAGCGATAAAAAAGAACGAATATCCAAATCGACTCCTCCAAATTGAAGATCCACGCCTAAGACGTCCTTGTTTTGTAATTTACCAGATACATTGAATTTCAAATCGGCCAATTGAATACCTCCATCAATGAAGGTATAAACTTGGGTCTTTTTATTTATTTCAATTCCCATTTCAATGTGTGCATCACGTTCATTGATCCAGGTAATTTTATCGGATTTCAATTGCTTGATTTCAAGATCACTTGCCACTTTTAGCGTGAAAATATCATTCGACAAATCACCTTTAAACTTGCCTTTTTTGATTAAATACGAAGTGGCAAAATCGGACGGAACATCTTCTATCATCATATTTACATTCGTTGCGAAAACTGCATTTAACTTAAAATCGACATGTTCATTTGTATCGTTGTTTCCCTGTTTCAATAAATCGTAATTAACCACGCCTTGATCATCTCTAAGAATATGAATAGATCCATTTTGAATATCAATGCGGTTTATTGAATAATTACCACTGAATAATTCGAACACACCAAAGCTGAAATCAATTTGTTCTGCCTCAATGAAATTCCCTTTTCCTTTGTATGGTTTTGAATGATGGGCAACAACCTGATCAAGTGAAATACTTGCTTGAGGAAAATGACTGAGCAAACTAAAATCGATCTGCCCAATTTCAACTCGGATATTCAGCTGGGTGTTAATTTTTTGAAGGAAATAGGCCTCAACATCGTCCTCAAAAATATATGCCAAAAGAGAGGCAATTATCAGTAATGCAGTAACAGATATACTTAGCCAGAGCAATGGCTTCCGGATATACTTCCAACTATTCCTGAAAATTAATGAAGGTAGATTCAACATAATGCGAATTTCGGAAAGTTTAATCCTTTAACGCAAACACATCCCATTAATTATGAGATGTGAAATGTTAGTATGTTGAATTGGAATTTAATTGTTTTTCCGATTCTGCCAATATGTTGAAAAACTTATAATATCTTCTATTTCAATGAAATCAACTCCAGAACCATATAGAATATCGAAGGCATTGGGCAACTCTGGGATGTCGTACAATCGAACCAAACGACCCGCTTTATGCGCATTTTTTACATGGGTTATCAAGTTCATATATTCCATGTTCGGCATATTTTTCTCGCCTTTCCACTTGAAGTTATTTTTTAGAGAAAGGCCTGCAAAAAATGTAAAGGATTGGTCTTTAGAATAATCTAGCATCAGAGCCGATTCTTCAGCAAAAAGATAGCGCTTGTCTGAACTGAAAATCTTTGAAAAAGGAACATTGCCACCAACGACAATTCGAACAGGTTTCTTATTCCGCCTCGTTCCTTCAAAAGAAGATAAAATATCTTTATATGGCTCAATTACCTTCAACAATGCTTCGAATGTTGAATTACTATCACTAACAATTTTTAAAAATAAAATGAATTCATCAGTATGTTTTAGATGGATGTTTTTGATTCCATTTTCGGATTTCTCTTTCAATGGCTCTAAATATAATTCTTTTAGCGTTTTATTTCCACAATAGAGCTCTCCGTTTTTTTTCAATTTCAGCTCAGCAGAAACTCCATTAAAACCTAAATTGATAGCATCAAACAATGGAATTTTTCGCTTATGATCATTTGCAGAAAGTGCTTTATCTATAAATACAGACTGTCCATTAACAGAGAATTGAAGTCCTAGGAATAATAAAAAGTAAAGCAATTTAACTTTCATACGATTGAAATTATTTTAATTGTTTTCACGAGACATAATGCGATATTCCTGAATGAGGTCATTCTTATTATTGTTCATATTTAACTTAATTTGAACAGTTTCATTCATCTGTATATTAGGTAGATTATAAGAAAATTGGGTATAACCAGCATTGATTTTAATATTTGATTTATCGAGTTTAATTTCTTCTCCCGATTGACTAAAGATAGTTAATTGAATGTCAGTTGATTTTTCACTCGATATCTTCATCAAAAGTTCATTCTTATACAAGCTTATTTCATCGATATGTAATTCAGTATGTGTTGGAATGATAAATTCTTCTCCAATTTGAATTGTATCTTTCTTGTAATAAACTATTTGCCCTTGGATATTTTCTCCATTATCCCTCCATAAAATTGGAAATTCAGGAAGCCAACTTACCCGACCTGTGTAATTATTGGTCCAAAAACTATTGTACGTAATCTTTTTGTTTTTCAAAGAATCTGTTTCATTCCAATAAGCTATAATTAGAGGATCGAACAAATTCTCTAAAGGATTGAAGGGATGAAGAGTTTCATTCTTTAATGGTGGCATTATTTTCAATTGGCTTTTATACAGCGTATCTCCAATCATCATATCATTTCCAATAATTAGCGCATCTTCAAAAATTGAGATTGTTTTCTCTCCTAAATTTTCGCGTGTACCCGATTGAATATTATTTACCCATGTTGAAAATGTTACATTTTCATTACCCAAATCATTCCATTTTTTTAAAATGGTATGCTCCATAAGTTGATTAGGTTTTTTGATGAAATACCTCCCCGTAGAATCAATGAATTCGGATGTATAAAG
>JBBALS010000096.1:0-6737 GCA_040402915.1 Flavobacteriales bacterium | reverse complement strand
TCATATTCCTTGTTACGGTGCTCGAATACAATTTCGTCAAACGGCTTGACGGCGAGTTGTTCGGCCATGTCTCTATTTCGTTTGAATTAGTTAATAAGTATTTGCATTTGCGATCATCTGATTCTCAAGGTCGTTCGATTCTAATAAGGCGTAACTTCCAATATTACAAATAGCCATTTCATCAAGGGCATCAACAATATTTTTGTAGTTCGATTCTTTGTCGGGCTTTAACAAAACGATTAAGCTTGACATTTTATTGGTTTCACGAAAAACTTTAATTTTCTCCTTCATCTCGACCTCTTTCATCTTGCCTTCGGACGCTTCTTTTTTCCAAGTTTCAATTTGGGTAAAGGCATTGTGGCGCTTATTATTTTCATCAATTAAAACTTTACGAATTCCGTCTTTACTGTAGTTCGTTTTAGTTAATGAAGGAAGAGCTTTTGCTGGATCAGCTACTCCAAAATACCAATACACCACATTCTTATCTGTTAACAGAATATTGAGGGTGTGATTGGCTGGAACCTTGTTTTTATCTTTTTCTTGCAGTTTATCATCTTTAATTGGCATATTGATCTCCATCGCTTGTGGCTTGTTGAAGGTCGTTGTTAAGATGAAAAACGTCAAGAGCAAAAACCCAAGGTCAACCATTGGGGTCATGTCAATTCGAGTGGATGATTTTTTAGCACGTTGTTTACCGTGCTTCTTTTTGCCACCACCGTCGTCGCCGGTATTTACTTCTGCCATGGTGCTTTATTGTTTATAATCGTTTTGAAAACGATAATTAGTTTTAAAAAAATTATTCCGTTGTTCCAGTTTCCATATTCGTGATCAGATTGAATCTGTTCACTTTTTTATCCTGAAGTACATCCATTACACGGCGAATTTTTGGATAAGATGTTTGTTGATCTCCTTTAATTGCAACACGAAATGTTGGTGCATTAATACGACCATAAAAAACCCAATCACAAAGTTCGCATGCAGTTGAATCGGATGGAATTCCTTCCGATTTCTCCTGCATTTTTTTTCTTTCAGTGCTCCCCGCAGCAAGGTATTCCTTCATTTGACTCATCGGCATACCGAAAGAAGCCATGTTAGAAAATTCCTTTTGCTGCTCTTCATTAAAAACAACCTTGTACTTCTCGCCCATTTTATTCAACACTTTAAGACGCGTTTCTTGTCCAGTGATGGTAAAGTATATATGGTCTTCTTTGTCAACAAGTATCATCATTAAGTCCTTATCCGGAATTTTCAAATCAGAAACCGATGATGGCATATCTACAACAGCAGCTTCTTCGGCACGGAACTGAGAAATTAACATGAAAAAGGTTACCAAAAGGAAAGCAAGATCCACCATCGGCGTCATGTCGATGGAAGGACTGTTTTTCGGCATTTTTATTTTTGGCATATCCTAAAGTCTGAGAAATTATTTGGTGCTTGATTCGAAAGTCGAAACCAAACTATAACCTGATTCATCAATTTTATAAGTCAATTGATCAATCTGAGTTGTGAAATAGTTATACATGATGATTGCTACTGTAGAACCAGAAATTCCAAGTGCCGTGTTAATCAAGGCCTCAGAAATACCATTAGCAAGCGCAACAGCATCGGGAGCTCCTGCCTGAGCAAGTGCCGAGAATGCTTTAATCATCCCAAGTACAGTTCCAATCAAACCAACCAATGTTGCAATGGAAGCACATGTAGATATAATTACTAAATTTTTAGAAAGCATGGGAAGTTCTAATGCAGTAGCTTCTTCAAGCTCTTTGTGCATAGCAACCACTTTTTGCTCTTTATCCATAGAACTATCGTTTTGAAGTGATGAATAACGCTGAAGACCAGCTTTCATAACATTTGCAAGTGATCCTTTTTGTTTGTCACACTCAGCAATTGCAGCAGAAAGTTGATTGTTATTAATCATGTTTTGAAGATTACGAACAAAAATGTTAATTCTTCCATTACCTTTTGCCTTACTCAATGTCATGAAACGTTCAATTGAAAAAGCTAAAATGATAACCACAATAGACATTAATATAGGTACAATAAATCCACCTTTATAAATAATAGCAAGTGTATTTCCGGGAAGTGGGTGACCTAATACTGGATCGCCACCTTCAAAATTACTTGGACTCCCCATCACAAACATGTACACTAAGGTACTAACGATGATAGAAGATAAAATTACAGTTGCTGAAAAAAAGGAACCGATTCCGTTTCCTTCTGATTTGGGGTTGTTGCTTGTTTTCAAAGCTTCTTGATTGCTCATTTTAAAGCGTATTAGGGGATAAAGGTGAATAATTAATTAAGAATTATGTTTTAGAATTCGGGCAAATATAATGAAATTGATATTTAAACAAAATGAACATTAAAACCTTAATATCGGAATTAATACAAAATAAATATTCCTTTAATTTATTTGGATCATTTGAAGAAATTTCAAGTTTGATAAAAGGCTTCTTTGTGTTTTAAAAATCTTATTGTACTTTTGCGGCGGTTTTAGAGAGGGGGACAGTGTCCCTTTTTTTATTTCGATGATAAAGAAATGATTCGTAAAGAACACATTGTAGAGCTAAGTGAGGCCTTCTTAAAGGATTCAGCAAATTATCTCATTGATGTAAATATTCGTTCGGGCAACCGAATAAGTATTTTCATTGAGAATGATGAGCATGTTTCGATTAAAGATTGTATCGCACTGAGTAAACATATCGAGTCACAATTTGATCGCGAACAACAAGACTTTGAGTTGGAAGTTTCCTCTCCAGGAATCGATTCTCCATTTCGCCATGAAAGACAATTTATTAAATATGTCGGAAAAGAAATAGAGATTTTAATGTCGAACGGAGATAAATTTTCAGGAGAATTGCTTGGTTCGGATTCAGAAAGCATTCAATATCTTCCTTCAAAGAAAGGCCGAAGCAAAAAAACAGATCAAACAACAAATTCAAAAGAAGCCATGACTGTATTACTTTCAGAAGTGAAAGAAACTCGATTGGTTATAACCATTTAAATGCATGCAAATTTAAACAATGGAACACGCCGCTCTCATTGAATCGTTCGCAGAGTTCAAAGAATTCAAAAACATCGATCGTGTAACTATGATGGGTATTCTGGAAGATGTATTCCGGAATATGATCATCAAAAAATATGGATCGGATGAAAACTTCGACATTATTATCAACATCGACAAAGGTGACCTGGAAGTATGGCACAACCGTGAAATTGTTGAAGATGATGCAGTTGAAGACCAAAATAGTCAAATTGGCTATTCAGATGCAGTAAAAATTGAACCTGACTTTGAAGTTGGGGAAGAGGTTTCAGAAGAAATCAAACTCAACGACTTTGGTCGTCGTGCAGTTTTAGCATTTCGTCAGAACCTGGTTGCTCGTATTTCTGATCTTGAAAAAGACAGTGTTTACCGTAAATATAAAGACCGTGTTGGCGAAGTTGTTTCTGGTGAAATTTACCAAGTTTGGAAAAAAGAAGTCCTCATTTTGGATGAAGATGGAAATGAATTGGTAATTCCTAAAACTGAACAAATCCCTAGCGATTTTTTCAAAAAGGGTGAAAATGTACGAGCTGTTGTTCTTCGTGTTGACATGAAAAACAATACTCCCCAAATTGTACTTTCAAGAACTTCTCCATTTTTCCTTGAAAAGCTTTTTGAACAAGAAGTTCCAGAAGTATTTGATGGTTTAATCACAATTAAGAAGATTATTCGTGAACCAGGTGTTCGTGCGAAAGTTGCTGTTGAAAGTTATGATGATCGTATTGATCCAGTTGGAGCTTGTGTTGGAATGAAAGGATCAAGAATTCATGGAATTGTTCGTGAATTGAAAAATGAAAATATCGATGTAATTAATTTTACAACTAACAACGCATTATATATTACACGTGCATTGAGTCCAGCTAAAATATCTTCGATAAAATTAGACGAGGCAACCAAACGCGCTGAAGTATTTCTTAAGCCCGATCAAGTTTCTTTGGCTATTGGGAAAGGTGGATTGAACATTAAACTTGCAAGTAAACTTACTGGTTACGAGATAGATGTTTATCGCGATTCGGATATCGACCAAGAGGATGTTGATTTGGAAGAATTTAGCGATGAAATTGATAGCTGGATTCTAGATGAATTGAAAAAAGCAGGTTGCGATACTGCCAAAAGTGTATTGGAACTTCCAATGGATGATTTGGTTAAACGTACTGATCTTGAAGAAGAAACAATAAAAGAGGTGATGCGAATTCTTCGCGCTGAGTTTGAATAAACCAAAGCAAGAGCGAGTATCAAAACAATAATAATACTGTTGAATGTCAGAAGCACAACAAACAAGACGAATCAGTAAAGTAGCATCCGAACTAAATGTTGGGGTTCAGACGGTGATTGATTTTCTTACCGATAAAAGGTTTGAAGACGTAAACCGGAATTCTAAGATTAGTGATGATATGTATGCCATCCTTCTAAAGGAATATGGCGCTGAAAAATCCGTCAAGGAGGAATCGAAAAAAATCATTCAAACTCGCCTTAAGCGCGAGTCAATTGGCATTGAAGAAACTCAAGCTGCCTCTAAATTGGATGATCCCGATGATGAACCCGATGAGTTTTTGATTAAAGGCATGGGTGCTGGTCCCAAAAATCAAACATCAACTCCTGTAGTTGAGCCTGAACCTGTTGTTGAAAAAATAGTGCCGCCAGTTATCATTGAAGAAAAGGTTGCTGAAATAGCACCTGTCGTTTCAGAGGTTAAAACAATTGAGCCAGAATCAATAAAAGAATCTGCAGAAGTTAAACAAGATGAATCGGTAGAAATTCCATCTCCTACTTCAAAAGAGAATCAAATAAAAGTAATTGGGAAAATTGATTTAGGAGCCTTCGATAAAAGCAAAGGAAAGAAATCCGTTAAAGAAAAAGAGAAGGAGAAAAAATCGGTTGCACCTGAAGTTAAAGAAATTTCAAAAGAAATTTCGCCAACTCCTGCACCAGAAGCTAGTCCCAAAGCGGAACCTATCGCATCTGTTCCTGCGGTTGAAACA
This sequence comes from Flavobacteriales bacterium, assembly GCA_040402915.1. Lineage (GTDB taxonomy): Bacteria > Bacteroidota > Bacteroidia > M30B66 > M30B66 > CALQRR01. The sequence continues at coordinate 1,712 of JBBALS010000096.1, read as the reverse complement.
CCTGTAACTACTGTAATATCTGATAGCACTGAAAAAACAGACTCTGTTACAGAAATTAAACCGAGTGATGAACTATTCAGGGCCGCACGTGAAAAACTAGGTGGTGTTAAAATACTAGGTAAGATTGAACTCGCTCCGGAACAACCTAAAAAACCAATCGCATCTTCTTCGGGAGCTGGCCTTGGTAATAACGATCGTAAAAAGAAACGGAAACGTATCGATACGCCTCAAGCAGGTGCTGGAACAGGCAAACCTCAAAGTGGTGCACCTGGCGCTGGAAAACCAAATCCGGGTGGAAATAATACTGGTCCAAATAGAGAAATCCGTCCACGTCAAGGAGGGCCTAATCATCAAAGACCTGCACCCAATGCGACAAAAGCTCCTCTTACTGAAGAGGATGTTCAAAAGCAAATTAAAGAAACACTTGCACGCTTAAGTCAAGGAAAACAAAAGTCAAAGTCTGCTAAATACAGAAAGCAAAAGCGCGAGGATTATCGTGCTGCGCAAGAAGAAGCTGACGCAGAAGGGACTGAAAAAATAATCAAGGTAACCGAATTCGTTTCTGCAAATGAACTTGCACGAATGATGAACGTTCCTGTAAATGAAATTATTTCAACGTGTATGTCGTTGGGATTATTTGTTTCAATTAATCAGCGACTTGATGCAGAAACGTTATCTATTGTTGCAGAAGAATTTGACTATAAGGTTGAATTTGTTTCGGTAGAAGTTCAAGAGGCAATTAAAGAAGAGGAAGATACTGATGAAAATTTAGTGCCTCGTCCTCCAATTGTAACGGTAATGGGACACGTCGATCATGGAAAAACATCTTTGCTCGATTACATTCGTAAGGCAAACGTAATTGCCGGAGAAGCGGGAGGAATTACCCAGCATATTGGAGCATATAACGTAACCATGGAAAATGGTAAACGAATTACATTCTTGGACACTCCTGGTCACGAAGCCTTTACGGCCATGCGTGCTCGTGGTGCTCAGGTTACGGATGTGGCAATTATTGTAATAGCTGCCGATGATTATGTGATGCCTCAAACAATTGAAGCAATTAATCATGCGCAAGCAGCTCAAGTTCCAATTGTATTTGCAATTAATAAGATTGATAAACCAGGTGCGAATCCTGAAAAAATTCGTGAGCAATTAGCTCAGATGAATATTCTTGTGGAAGATTGGGGTGGTAAATACCAAATCCAAGAAATCGCTGCTAAACTTGGTAAAAACATAGATCTATTGCTTGAAAAAGTTTTGCTTGAAGCAGAATTGTTAGAACTAAAAGCAAACCCAGATAAGCGTGCAAGTGGAACTATCATCGAATCTGAATTAGATAAAGGCCGTGGTTATGTTACTACCATGATTATTCTTGCGGGTACTCTTCGTGTTGGTGATGTAGTACTTGCGGGTCCAAACAGCGGTCGCGTAAAAGCATTATTCAATGAACGCGGTGCACCTATTAAAGAAGCTGGACCTTCTATGTCTGTGCAGATGCTCGGATTAAGTGGTGCACCATCATCGGGTGATAAATTCAATGTAATGAGTGACGAGCGTGAAGCACGTGAAATTGCAAACAAACGTCAGCAGCTTCAGCGTGAACAAGGTATTCGTACTCACAAACATATTACTCTTGATGAAATTGGAAGACGTATTGCGATTGGTGACTTTAAAGAACTGAATATCATTGTTAAAGGTGACGTTGATGGTTC
>JBBALS010000095.1:0-6798 GCA_040402915.1 Flavobacteriales bacterium | reverse complement strand
TTTACTTCTAACACCGTGAATCAAAAATGAAACGAGACCACATTGTCGTGTATAAATGCGCGCAACAACCGATGAATCGCCGTGTTTGAAAGTATGCAAGACAATGCCTTGACTACCCAAAAGCATATTAGTTAATGAAAAGGATTTTAGTCACTTGGGTTTGACTGCCATCTGCATTTGTACAGAACACTATATAAACTCCTGTTGCAGCACGTTGCCCCGAAAATAAATTCCCGTTCCAAACGGCAGTTCCGCCTTTGGCAACAGTTGAATAAACTAGGTTTCCGCTCACATCGGTAATTTTAACATCAGCATCTCTAACAAGACCGCTTACAGCAATCGTTCCTGTATAATCGTGCTCTACCGGATTTGGAAATGCATACACATGGCCAAACGTTTCTGTTCCAGTAGTTGCATCGGTTCTGAATGAGCAGATTCCTACATCTGTTCCAATAAACAATTCGCCACTAACACCATCGAGCGTTAGAGAATTAATGGTATTACTAAGAAGCGGGCTGTTTTCGAACTTGTATTGTGCAATTTGTTGGGTTCCATCTTCAGAAACAACAAATATTCCGGCTTTGCGCGTCCCAAGCCATTTGCGATTTGCTCCATCTACGGCAATGGCAGTAACCTCTTCTTCCTTAAGTAGATATTGATTAAAGCCATCTTGATCGATAATGATTGTTTGTGCATCCCAATTCGTTGAGCCGGTTTCAAAAATTGCTTCAGGAGTGTAAAAAACACAAATGCCTTTGGATGTTCCCACCCAAATTTGTCCGTCTAAATCTTGCGCCAAACTCAATACCGAATTGCTCGGTAAGGCTCCATTGCCAATTTGATCGTTAAGCACTTTGTAACCAGTAAGCGATGTTCCTTCCGTTTTCACAACGAGCAATCCTCGATCTTGAACAATCATCCACTTTAAACCCGCACTATCAATCAACATATTTCCTAGAAACTGAGAATTGACGGTACTATTAAATGAAAAATTGCTCCATTCTCCTGAAGGTGTTTTAACTGCAAGTGGTTTGGCCGATGAAGAACTGCTCACCCATAAATTACCTTCCGAATCGAGCGCTAAATCCGAAATGCGAATGTCGTTGGGGTAATTATCAATGCCAACAAGTGCGCTATTAGTAGCCCCAAATTGCTGAACAAGAGCGCCGTTGTTTATTTCGCCAACTCCATTTCCCCAAGATGCAGCATAAATATGATTTGCATCTGCAGGGTCAATACACAATGAAACAACATCTCTTAAATAATCGGTTGCTGTAGGAAGAACTACCGTACTCCAATCAACACCATCAAATTTAAATACGCCATCAATCAAATACAAAGGCGAATATGCTACATCCCAAGCTCCGGGTGCAACCCAGGTTGTTCCATTAGACGATTTAATACGGAATGCGTTTGGAGAAGAAGGTCCAGGAACTTTGTAAATCGTATTTTGACTGTAATCTTGATTTCTAGCTAGGCCTTTGTCTTTATCGGCTATCCAAATAATGTTACTATACACCTTATCTACAATAGCATCTCTTGGTGCAGGAGATGGATAAATTAATTCCATCTGAAGTGAATCGGCATTTATAATAGCAACCCCGAAATTGATGGTGATTACCATTTTGTTGGGCGTTGAACTTATTCCATAATATGCTTCTCCTGATCTTAGAATAGAAAGTTGACCATTTTTAACATTGAAAACGGTGTCTTGGTTTATTCCATTTTCAATAATGTTGGAAACATAAATCCCTCCGTCAAACCAAGTAAGATGCCCCAATGTTTTATCATTCAAAAGTGGTTCTTGCGTCCAAGCTACATAATAAGGCAAAGCGGGGTTCGATAGATTTGCTGTAAATAGGCCCTTGGATGTAGCAGCAAAAATACGTGTTCCATCGCTTGCAACGTCACGAATATCTGGATTTAGAATGGATGGGTATAACGTGGTTTTGATTTCTTTTTTGGAAAGGTCGTAAACCACAATTCCAAAATTGCAGCAGATGTATGCGCGATCGCCAAAAAAGCGGATTGAATTAATGGTTTTGCCTCCTTGAATTACAGTCGAACGTTTAATATCTCCAATATTAATTACTTGGTTATTCTGAACCAAATCTACATTCCCGTTTTTATAACCAATCATCAACGAGTTGGATGGTTCATCGAAACTGAGGCAAGCAAGATTTATATCGCTTAATCCATTGGCACGAGAAAGTCGTTCAATTGAATTGTCTTCTTTATTAAAAACAATAACCCCATTTTGAGTAGCGCAATAAACAAAATTGGTGCTTTGAGCAATGCTATTTCCATTATTGAAGGGCAAATGATCTCGCCATTGACCGATGCCAATATTATTCGTGTTTTGGCTAATTACCGGCGTAACTATGAACAAACAGTAAAGAATACATAGTATACGCTGAAAAAAAATACTCATACAATTAAAGTTCTGCCCGGATACATTGGGAGCTGTAAAGATATTTTTTTTGATTCATTATTCTGCAATTGAGCCTTGACAAATTGATGATGATGAATGTCTAAATTATCTTTTTATTAAATGTCTATTAAAGAAAACTCTATCCTAAAGAAAATTCATTTAATTTAAAAAGCCTAAAACAACACCTCAAGTAAAAGATTAATTTTGCAAAATGGAAACACCAGAACAATCGCTTCACACACCGGAAGATGGCCCGAATGAAATGCCACTAAATTCAATGGGAAACACTACTAACACCGAGATTCCTCAGGAACCGACGTCTGAATTAGAACCCAATATTGAAACTCCCCAAGAGGTTCCTGCTGATCCCGAGCCACAAGAATTTCCTCTTCCAGAAACAGAGATTTTAGAAGAACCAACAACACCCGAAGTGCCGGATGCGAGTTTGGTAGAAAACAATTCTAATGAACAACATGCCATTGTTCATCAATTAATACATGCAGAAGAGCCGGAAACTATTACCGAAATGGAACCTGCGATTATTGAAAATCTGCCTGTTTCCGAAATAGAGATTATAGAAGAACCAACAACACCCGAAGTTCTGGAAGCGAATTTGGTAGAAAACCATACGCCAGAAAATTCTAATGAACAACATACCATCGTTGAACAATTAATACCTGCAGAAGAGTCGGAAACTATTACCGAAATAGAATCTGCGATTATTGAAATCTCCCCTGTTTCCGAAATTGAGCATGTCGAAGTAGCTGCTATTTTGGAAGAAGAAGAAGTCCAAGATGATTCCAATGAAGAATTGCTTCCTCAAGTTGCTTTTCAAGAATTATCTCGTGTAGAATTAGTTGCTGCTATTCAAGAAGCGGTCGATAACGAAGATCCATCGAGTATGCGTATGCGTGTTCGGTCAATTCGTGATGGCTATTACAAAGTGAAAGATGAAGAAGTAGCTGCCAAGCGATTGAAATTTATCGAAAATGGCGGATTGCCTGAAGAGTTTGAAGTTCTTCGCGATGAAACCGATGAGCAATTCGATTCATTGGTAAAACGTTTCCAAGAAAAACGCGCCGATGAGCGTCGTCGCAAAGAACAAGAGCTTCTCAATAACCTCAAGAAGAAAGAAGGCATCTTGGCTGAATTGAAAGCCATGCTCGAAAACACCGAGAATGTTTCGGCTAGCTTTAACAGATTGCACGAACTTCAAGAACAATGGCGTTCAATTGGACTTGTTCCATCTGCCTATGTTGATGAATTATGGCGCAATTACCATCACCATACGAACAACTTCTACGACATCATCAAGATTAACAACGAGTTGCGCGATCTTGACCATAAAAAGAATTTAGAGCTTAAAACCTTGGTTTGTGAAAAAGCCGAAGATTTGCTGATGGAAGAATCCATTACAAAATCGCTCGACGATTACAAGGCATTGCAAGACCAATGGAAAGAAATTGGGCATGTTGCAAGAGAATTCAGCGAGACCGTTTGGGAGCGCTTTCGTGCTGCTGGCGATAAATTATTTGATCGTCGACGTGAGTATATTCAAAGTCAAGAAAAGGATTACTCGGAAAACCTAGCAAAGAAAAATGCAATCGTTGCCAAGGCGGAAGAATTTCTTCAACTCGTTCCTCATAAAAACCACCCTCAATGGCAAGAAGCATCCGAAAAATTTGCTGCGCTTCTTGAAGAATGGAAGCTAGTTGGATTTGCTGCTCGTAAAGACAATGAAGCGGTTTGGCAAAAGTTCAAAGATTTGCGCGATCAGTTTTATAATGCCAAAGAAGAGTATTACAAAACATTGCGCGATGCACAAAATCACAACTACAAACTCAAGGTTGATTTGTGCATGGAAGCCGAAGCTATTCGTGAAAGTAACGATTGGAAAAAAACAGGAGAGCGCCTTCGTCAGCTTCAGGAAGCTTGGAAACTAGTTGGTCCAATTGCCAAAAAACACAGCGATAAATTATGGACACGCTTCAGAACTGCATGTGATGCATTTTTCGAAAACCGGAATAAGCACTTTGCAGGAATGAATGATGAGCAAGACGTAAATCTTGAAAAAAAGAAAGAGCTTCTTAGTAAAATTGAAGCTTTTCTTCCAAGCGACGACACGCTAGCCAACTTCGATGCATTAAAAGCATTTCAAAGCGAATGGATGGAAATTGGTCATGTTCCAATCAAAGAAAAAGATAAGATTTACAAAGCATTTCGCGAGGCAATTGACGCGCAGTTTGGTAAAATAAAAACAGACAGTGCAAATGTTCGTCGTGAGCAATTCCGCTCCCAAGTTTCTAATACAAGCAACGACAAAGGTGGTAAAGACAAGCTCAACCATCAGCGTATTGTAGTTCAAGATAAAATCAAAAAACTTCAATCGGACGTTCAAACACTAGAAAACAATATCGGTTTCTTTGGCAGTTCCAAATCGAAAGCAGCCGAAGATATGAAGCGCGATATTGAACGGAAGATTAACAAGGCCAAAGAAGAAATTGGACAATTGATTGATCAACTTAAGATTTTAAAAGAGGTTTAAGCAACTTGGGGTGCATCCTGGGGATTAACCTGGGGATTAATCCCCAGGATGCGCTGGCTGCAAAAGCCCTCGAACTGCTTCCGCAATCTTTTCCAAGTCTTGATTTTGCATGCAGCGAAAATGTTTCTTCGGGCAAGTAGCATATCCAATCTTAGAGCAAGGTCTGCAAGGAAGGTTTTTTACTTCTGCAATAAACTGCTTGCTTGATTCTGAAGGCAAATACGGATACATACCAAATTCTGGAATGGTATTTCCCCAAATGGAGACGATTGGCTTTTGGAAAGCCGCTGCAATATGCATTAAGCCAGTATCGTGTGTTACAACAAGCATTGCCTGTTTTACAAGCGAAGCCGATTGTCCCAAAGTAAGTTTGCCGCACATATTTAAAACGCGAAGACCTAATTTTTCAGAAAGTAGGGCGCCTTCTTTTTTCTCCGATTCTCCTCCCAATAAAACCAAAGGAAATTGAAGCTTTTCGCAAAGTTCTAAGAGCTTTTCAAAAGGTAGACGTTTTGTAGCTTTTAATGCTCCAATAACCAGGGCAACGTATCCAGAATGATGCGTGTCGGGAAGTAGATCGTTTATATTGACCGAGTCCTTTTCCTGGATGAAAAAATCAAGGCCTTTGTTATCATTCACAACACCCAGTTTTTCTATGGTTGCAAAATACCGATCTACAATATGAACATCCGGAAGTTTGCCAATTCTGAAGTTTACATAGAGGTATTTCTCGATATTTAACTTGTTGAAAGAAGCTGATTTTCGATTCAATTTACTTTTCACCAAAAAGCTGCGCAAGTTGTGGTGTAAATCGATGATATAATCGAACTGCATGGTACGAAGTTCATTGATTAGTTCTTTCGAATCCTCATTCCACATCCAAACTTTTGAAATATGGGGATTGGATTCTAGAATGCCTCGAAAAGCGGGTTTGCTTAAATAATGAATCTCCGCCTCGGGATATTTGGCAGCCAAGCAACGCACAATCGGACTCGTAAGAACGATGTCTCCAATGGAACTAAAGCGGATAATTAAAAAGCGCTGCACAAGCACAAAACTACAAGGAATTTTTAAAGCATACTTCAATCGTCTGAATTCTGCACCTTTGCATTATGATTACTTTGAGCGATACGCATACTCATTTATACCTAGCCGAGTTCGACAACGACCGGAATGCGATGATTCATCGGGCTTTTGAAGCCGGAGTGACGGAAATTTACCTTCCCAATGTGGACAGCGAAACCATTTCCCCATTGCATGCATTGGTTGATGCCTTTCCTCAAAATTGTTTTCCTATGATGGGTTTACATCCTTGTTCGGTAAAATTGGAGAACATGGAGAATGAACTTGCCTTAGTTAAAAACTGGCTCGATACAAGAGACTATGTTGCTGTTGGAGAAATTGGATTGGATTTGTATTGGGATAAAAGCACACTAGATATTCAAATTGAGGCTTTGAAACGGCAATGCGAATGGGCAATCGAAAAAGAGTTGCCGGTGGTTTTACATTGCCGAGAATCGACCGCTGAGAGCATTGAGGTTATTCGACCATTTGCTGAAAGAGGATTAAGAGGTGTTTTTCATTGTTTTTCGGGCACACTGGAAGAAGCAAAAATGGCCATTGACATGGATTTCTTTTTGGGGATTGGTGGTGTTTTAACTTTCAAAAAAAGCGGTTTGGCTGATATTGTTTCTCAGATACCGATCGAATATCTAGTTCTAGAAACCGATGCACCGTATTTGGCTCCTGTTCCTTTTCGTGGAAAACGAAACGAATCGGCTTATATTCGCAACATTCTCGAAGCGTTATCAGATATTCGCAG
>JBBALS010000094.1:0-6882 GCA_040402915.1 Flavobacteriales bacterium | reverse complement strand
GTTACCTGAATACCCGGTAACAACACCAGTCAAAATAGCTGTTGTTGTTAAAATTAAAGAGATATAGAATTTTTTCATTTTCGTCTTTATTGAGATAGATGATTCAGCAATTAGAAAGTATCAAGGTCAATTGGTCGCATTACGCCAAAGAATTTAACCACTTTTTCTCCAACGCCTGGAACTTCAACGTGAATAATATAGATACCGCTAGAAATGGTTATTCCAGCTTGATTTTTCAAATCCCAATCTAAGGATGTTGAAGGATCCGCTTTATTATAAGTTCTAACTAAAATTCCACTGGTTGTGTAAATACGAACCTTACAGTCTTGAGGCAAATTAGTAACCTTAACACGGTTATCTAGCTGATTTTTCTCGTATCCTGAATATGCATAATAAGGATTCGGAACAACATTAATTAAATCCAAAGCAGATTTTGCTGTTTCACCTTGATTACGTTTTGCATATAAGTCACCAGTGTTGAAAGAATACAAAGGACGATTCCCGTTTACAGCAGTTTCTGTTGAATCGGTAGCATTGTAATATTTATGATAAGGGCGATTAACACGGATACGTATTTTTAATTCATTCGATAGGAATTCTTGATTATCAACTCCTAAAGGAACAGCTACCCAAGCAGCATCTTTATAAACAGCGCGCTTGTTTGCAGCTGTAGGATCAGATAATTTAGTATGAATAAATTCACCTTCGTCATAACGAGGCATATCATTAATTGTACTTCCTGAATGATTAAACACATATATAAAATGTTTACCACCCAAAACATTAAGAATATCTCCTGTGATAGGATTAAAGATTCTAGAACGAGATGATGGATTGAACTTCATATCACGTCCATTATCTTGAGCTAAACGAGAAGATTCACCAAAACCGATATTCAATCGTTCTCCAGTTTCAACGTTGATTGCATATCCAGGGAACCAACTCATACCGATTCCATCACCGTCAGGGTTACCGTTTTTATCAACAGAAGGAGCTTCACGTAGATTTCCTTTTTCAGCATTTCCTTCAGCGAAATCTGCATCATCACCCGTTTCAAATACTGGGCAACGTGTCCATTTCGATTGGTCTGATGTAAACACAATATCGACACTTGAAATCCTTTTCAAATTCCCTTGAATTTGAGTAGTTGCAGATGTATTGTAAGCTGGACCATCATTGTAACGAGAAACCAACATATATGGAGCCCATGTTCCACCAATCACTTTTTCAAATATGGAACGCTCATCTAAACCAAGCACATCGTTACATGTAACATCTGCACCAGTTCCTGTGTTTTCTAAAGTTCCAGAACGAATCCAATTAGCTGCATTATCGCAACCTTCTTGATCTGTTAAGAAAGTTAACCAACGTCTCGAATTATCTGCAAATTCTTGTGAACCATCAATGAATCCATTACCAGATAAAGGATTTACTCCTGGTTCAACTACTTGTCTGAAAGTTGCCGATAGACCCCATTCTGCGATGACTTCTTCCACACCTTTTGAAATGCTGTGCTTGGAAGTGTATTCACTTAATTGCCCAGATTGCGCATCAAGGAAGCTCATTGTCCAAGCAGAATCTGCAAGAGAATCTAAAGTATTAACGCGGAATTCGAAATTTCCTTCAGGCACAGAAAGTGGATCAATTACCTTAATATTTACAGGTCCTGCATTGCGATTGTACATTGGATTTTTCGCCCAAAATGGCTCCGCTAAAATTTCAGTTACCGATTGATCTGTTAAGTCAACAAAATTTCCACCGTTACCCCAACCCTCAATTCGAGTTAAAGATGGTTGGTCACCATAAGTAGCTTGAACATCAGTACCTCCAAATTGTGGAGAATTGATATGTGGAATTCCAGTATAAATTTGAATTGAAGAAGTACCAAAAGTTCTTCTTCCAGCTAAGTAACTCTGACCAAATTCAGTATTGTTGATGATATCGGCTGTTGCATAAGAAAGAACCATGTAATAGTACTTTTTATGATTCACAAGACGATTATCTCCAACTGCAAAAAGGTCTGTCGTTACTTTGAAACTATTTTTCAAACCTTGGTTTTCACCATTTGCTTCTAATGTTGGAATACTCTCATTTAAATCAAGGTCGAATGTTCTATTAATTACTTGAGTAATAGAATCTTTTAAATCGACTTGAGAAACTAAACGAGCACGATTTACATCTTTTAAATCGGGGACTGTTACGGATAAATCTTTCAATTGATAGATTTGGTAACCTTGAAATGAATATGTTACATCTCCAAAACCTGGAATGCTTGTTTGATCTTGATAATATTCAACTTTTGCATTATCGGTATTTTCAAACAAAAGGATGAGTTCTTTATCTAATTCCACAACTTTGGTTTGAGGAGCATCTGGACCATTAATAATTGAGAAGCAATTATCGAATAATGCTTGAGCATCATCATCAACACGACGAACAACTTCAACTGAAGCTAATCGACCACCTGAAGAAGCACGGCCCCAAACAACACCCATCGTAATTTTATTGAAACCGCCCGATTGAAGAGTGAATGGACCTGCCGACTGAAGAATACGGAAATCCGAAGGTGGCACTGAACCGAATTGATCAATTGACCAATTACCAAGAGGCTGGTCTTCTGGAACGCAGGTTTGAGATGCGCCAGTTATCATATAACCATAACCACGAGGATCGGATGTTCCTGGAAACATGTAACTGTAATTTGTTCCAGCGCCATAACCATTACCACCATAAATCATTGGTGTACCATCTTTCCAAATACCACGCAGGTAATTGTAGATATGCTGCCCGTTATCTGGGTCATTCGCATAACTAGGACCAGTTGATGTATAGTAAATGAAACGAGCCATTCCAATACGTTCGTTATCTACTATGCTATCTCCGTATCCTAATCCATTAATTGCGCGTGCATTAATACACGGATCGCCAGAATCGTCAATGTTGTTTGGATCTGCAAATGGACCTTCGAAAAAGTCAACACCAACAGCCGGTGGATTTTGACCGTAACCAAACTGCCCACCATCATCTTCATCACCATTATAAACGTAACCAAGTCCACGACCTACATCACAACCTGCATAATCATCTGCATAGCTTCCCAAATCGGGGTCAGACCAAACACCAAAATACGTCTCATTTACAGAGAATGTTGAGCGATTGATAATTTCGTAATTATAAAAAGTCATGTTATTCAATGCGTTATTCGAGGCAAAAGCGAATGCTTGAGCACGAATTTCTAGTCCAAGAGGAAAGCCTCCTGTTTCACCATGAATATTACCATTATCATTGAAAACCCACCAAAGAGTTTGGTCACCAAAAACGCGAGCTTGACAACCTAAATCTCCTGTAATATCGTAAGCAGGGTATTCAGTAGCGAATCCATTGTCGTCGCGCAAATCTGGTTCGTAATAACCATTTGAGTTTCCGTCAACGAACGGAGCAATTTCTGAAGCATATCCCGGGAAAGCACCGTCGTCTATACCATTTCCTGGCCAAGTGCTTATCGCTTCAGTTGCAGCAGAACCTAAATAAAATTCCTCTACTTCTTGACGTGTAATTTTGAAATGTTTATCGTAAGCAAGACAAACAGCCGATTCAGTAGAAGCTCCTTCAATGGTTAGAGGGCCTGGCCAAAAGTCATTACCACCAGATCGGTAAGTCATGGCGGCAGCTTTTAAGTTTCCACCATTATCTAAACCACCAATCCACAGAGAACCTGCAAACATGGAGTGTTTACCAGTTCCTTTTGGAATTTCATATTTGGGGTTATTGTTCAAATCCCACCACATATCACCAGAAGTGAAAATGGTAGCACGAACGTTATTTAAATCAAGATCTGTCCTTCCTGATCCTGGAGCACAAGCTGCAGAGATACTTTTAGGAGATGCTGTTGAAGCTTTCCCAGATTTTGGTTTTGGAATATTACGAGCATGAACAAAAGCTGTTTGCCCAAAAAGAAAAATAAGAGTATAGAGTATGCGCGAATTCATTGGATTCGATTTTATTATCATCAGAAATTAAGAATAGCTCCAATACGGATAACTCGCGGACGAGCGAAATTATTCGGATTGTTAGCACGAACTGTATAAAGGTCAGCAAATGAAATTGCGTCCACCTGATTCGCAATTTGACTCTGCGAGGTCGCTGCAGATAAATAGCCATCATCCGAAGGATTTCCTGTTGCACGGTAAACACCAATAATATTTTGTTGATTAAAGAGGTTTTGAACTAAACAATAAACCTGTAATTCAGCAGATTTACGCTCATCCTCACCGTTTTTCTTGCCATAATGAATTGCGAAAGATTTATCTAAACGCACATTAACACGAGATTGAAATGGAAGTCTTGATCCGTTTACAGTTCCTTTCAAGATTGGCGTTCCAGTTCCTTGAGCTTCTGCATAATAATATGAAGAACGCGTATAAGGAGTACCAGAATTTGCAATCATCACAACATTTAAACCTGTATTTTCAAGAATGTTCTTTCCAAACATACGTGGTCCATTATACAGTTTCCCTTCATCATAACGGAAATCAAATGTGGTTTGAATTTGATGACGTGTATCAAAATCCAAAGGAATTGCTGTACGTAAGTTAGGCTGTCCAGAATTAATCAAGTTAACACCTGTAGTAGAACTTGAACCTGTTCCATCAGCAAATTGTAAAGTATAGTTCGCAGTTAAACGAACATTTCCAGTTCTACGTAAATCGTATGCTACAGATAAACCTTTAACTGTTCCAAAATCGATATTTCCGAACGTAGTGTAGTTTACAGGATACGCATAATTTACAGGTATTACCTGAATGAGATTACGCATCTCACGGTAGAATGCACTGATAGTAATTGCTGAACTTTGATTCAAGGCTTGCTTGTATCCAACTTCATAATCGATAGTACGTTGAGGTTTCAAATCTGGATTGTTGATTGTGCTTCCCGTTGTATTAGCAAGGAAAAGGTAATCCAATGGATCGATACGAATTCCTGAAGTAGGACGTTGAGTTAATACATCGTAATGTGCGAAGAACTGAGCAACATCCGATATTGGGAACTGGAATGCAATACGAGGTAAAAAGTTAGTTTGTGGCTTGTAATCTTTAAAAGCGGAAGAAGATACCACTTGCTTAGAAGGGTCAAGAAGTGCAGGGGTTGCTCGACCAGTTGAAGATGCTTGAGCAATTACGATTGGATCGGCAACCTCTAATCCAGTTTTATTGTACCAACGCTTTCCATCACGGTAACCAATAATATTATCGGTATTGCTTAAATCCGTATTGTTAATATCACGCACATACACTACAAAATCATCACCTATATTAGATGGTCTTGTGTAATCGTTGTTGTAGTTAAATTCTCCTGCTTTTCGAGTTTCGTATAGAGAATACAAATCTTTAGCAACACTTTGGTTTGCATCGAAACGGTCAACACGCACACCAATATTGAAAATCAAATCTTTGAATGAAAATTTATCTTGGATGTAAGAAGCCATGTATATCGGAGTGAATGCTCCAATTTCACGTTTGTAATTTCCAAATTCATCTTTATCGTTGAAGAAATTATCGAGTGAACGACGCCCTGTCAACATGTTTCCATAAGCATCGTAACCGTTATATGCAACCAATTGAGAATTTCCACCTCCGTTAAGAAGCTCATCTGCACTAAACATATTCAATGAATATTGCGATGGATCTAAATTGTCAACATCAATCCAATTGGTTCCATTTGCAGCTAAGCCTAGAGACTCACGAAGATTTTTGTCGAAATACGATTGATTATCGGAATTTACTAAGCGATTGTAATTGATTACATCTTGGAAAACACCGTTTTCATTATAAACAGGAATTGGATTCGATAAATCGAGCTGGTCAATATGACGATTCGCTAACTGACGCATAATTGACCAAAGTCCAACTGGAGCAATAGAATACCCTCTATCGCTACGTTGTTCATATTCAAAACCAAAACCTATTTCGTGTCCTTTGATATCTGCAGAAGCACTACCTACAATACGGAATTGCTCTGATTGAGATTTTGAATTACCATTAAATGTTGTTCCGGGTGCATTATACATAGAATACACTTGATCAGGAAGATCTCCATTTAACAAGCCTTTTCCTTGTTGAACCTGTGTGAAATTTTCATAGAAGCCATTTTTTACACCACCAGCTAAATTATAGTACTGAGATGTGTAGTTGGAAGTAATTGGATTTTGTGTTCCGGGTTCAAATGAAAATAACGTATCTCTGAATCCAGTTTGAAGAATTCCACCTAAAATAATTCCATTCACAGTATCTAAACCAAAACCATAATCAGCAATTCTGTATGTTTTAAATTTACCAACATACCCATAATCGAATAGATTGTCTTTGTGGTTTTCATTATATGACTTACCATTTGTTCTTGTATAATCCGCTTGAATGGTGTAAAAAACGTTCTTAATTACGTTCGCAGAATTTTGTTGATCTGAACCACCTAATCGTTGAGTGAATTTTGCATACCCACGAACTGTTTGGTTAATTGCACGACCATTATTAGCAGAATTAAACATTGAGTTTGAAAGACTAAATGCATTGTATGCTTCATAATCGAAAGTCCCTCCAATAGTTATGTTAGACGTCTCGTTTACTTTAAAATCTACTTTACCAGCAATAGAAGCACGACTTGTTTTCGAGTTTTGTTTTCTTTTTACATTTTCAAAGTCAGAAGCACGAACAAAGGACGCATTCTGCAAACGACCAATTCCAAGAGGTGCAATTCGAAGCGGATTTTGCTCCAAATCGGCTAATTTCTCTTTGTTTAATTGGGTAATTCCAACTGCTGACGGGTCATTATCTGCTTCCTTAAGAAATTCGGAAGAGATAAAGAATCCAATGACTGGTTTTTTCT
>JBBALS010000093.1:0-6922 GCA_040402915.1 Flavobacteriales bacterium | reverse complement strand
GTGCTGTTCCATGCAGCTCCATTTGCATACAATTCGCGTTTCAAAAGTTGAGGTAAGGTGGCTTGTACCGAAGGACCAGCAAGTGCTCGTGCAATTCCTGTTAAACTAATTAATCCATAAAAAACCCATTGCGGATTTTCCTTAGGGAGCAATTCAGGTTTTAATGCGAACAATGTCAAACTAGCGCCACACAGAGCAAATAAGGAAACGGCTCTTAAAATAATCCGTTTTTTACGGTACACATCGGCCCAATGTCCTGCAAAAAGAACGAGCGAAATGAACGGAATCGCTTCCGATAATCCAATAATTCCCAAGGCAAAGGGATCTTTGGTAATTTGATACACTTGCCAACTAACTGCAATTGCTTGCATTTGAATGGCCATGGTCAAGAAAAAACGTGCAGCAATAAAATGCCTGAACGATTTATGTTTTAATGCTGCTGTACCGGAATTTTTTTCGATTGCCATTTTCAGCCACAAAAGTCCGACCTTCGCATCAACTCACCAAATCATTCTTTCATGAAACGACTTTTTTTCTTAATCTGCCTTTTTCCTTTGTTGGTAAATGCTCAATCTGAAGTGCAAAATTCCATTCGCAGTGTTATGGAAAAACAAGCTGTAGATTGGAATCACAACGACCTAACTGCTTTTATGCAAGGCTATTGGAACAACGATAGCTTGCGATTTATTGGTAAAAAAGGAATCACATACGGATGGAAAAACGTCCTCGAGAATTATCAAAAAACGTATATTAATCCGGGTGCAATGGGGATATTAACTTTCCGAGATTTGAAGATTGAATTGTTAGCCGAAGATGCAGCTTTGGTAACAGGTTCTTGGCGAGTAGTAACAAAGACAACCGAGCAGGGTGGGTGGTATAGTTTAATCTTTAAATACATTGATGAGCATTGGGTAATTGTGCTCGATCATACAAGTTAAAATTCTAGGTCCAACACCAGCGTTTCTGTTCCGCGAGTTAATGTGATTTTGGTTTTATCTCCTTTCGCAAATTTCCCTAATGCGTCCATATAGGTTTGAATCCCCAATACTTTATGTTCGCCGAGTTGGGTAATGATGTCGCCATCTTTCATACCTGCTTTAAATGCTGCTTTATTGTCGAGAACGGCTTCCACTTTCAATCCTGCCGCGTCTTCAGCGTAGGAAGGCATAATACCAAGCGTTACTTTGAATGAGGATGAACTTCCCATAGAAGGATTTCGTGTTTTCAAGAAACTCAACTGACGATCTTGCGGAAGCTTCGCAATAACGCCTGCAATAACCATCAATACGGCCTCTTCACCTTGGGCATTTATTTTTTCAACATCATCCGATGGTTTGTGGTAATCGCTATGTGTGCCCGTGAAGAAATGCAAAACCGGAATTTGCTTGTTGTAAAACGAGGTATGATCGGATGGACCAACACCTGCAGAGTCACATTTTATGTCCATTGCAGCCGATGCAAACGACTTAACTAAACCTAGCCATTCTGCCGCTGTACCAACACCCGAAACCTCCAATACCGGTTTGTCGGCTTTCAAACGCCCAATCATATCCATATTAATCATACAATTCACCGTTTTTAAATCGATGGTTGGGTGATTGGCGAAATATTCAGAACCAAGTAATCCCAATTCTTCCCCTGAAAAGCAGATGAATAGAAAATTGAATTTTTCACGATCATCATTTTTGGCAAAATAATTAGAAAGTTCAATAACTCCGGCAACTCCCGATGCATTATCGTCGGCGCCGTTGTGAATTTTTCCTTCCGCATGCGCATCAAGCGAATGTCCGTCAGAACCATCTCCTAAATGATCCATGTGCGCACCTATGATGATTGTAGTTGCCGCTTTGTTATCCAAAAAGCCAATCACGTTATTTGCTTTACCCGCGCGACCGCCTTTGCCATGAATACCAGCATTAAAATCGAATGCTTGAAGCCATGTTCCATTTTCTCCTTGGGGGTTGATGCCCATTTTTTTCCATTGTGCAATTACATAATCGGCAGCTTTCAATTCATCGGGCGTTCCAGTTCCTCTTCCACGCAAGGAATCGGAAGCTAAAACAGAGATATGTTTGATGATACTGTTTGGATCAAACCAATTTTGTGCTTCAATCGAACTACTTGATAAAATACAAGCAAAAAGTAAAATGCGAATTCTCATAGGATGAAGTAGTTTAATTAATCTTTCCAATCGGCAATAAATACATTGGTATCGCGGGTGCCTCCGTTATCACGATTGGAGGAGAATGCTAGTTTCTTTCCATCGGGCGAAAACATCGGGAATGCATTGAAATTACTGATATTGGTAATTTGTTCCAAGCCAGTACCGTCGGTATTTATCATGAATAAATTGAAATCGTAGCCCTTGGTAGATTTATGATTGGAAGAGAAAATAATTTTCTTTCCCGATGGATGATAGAACGGTGCCCAATTGGCTTTTCCCAGACGGGTTAATTGCTTTTGTTCGGAGCCGTCCACATTACACGTGTATATTTCCATGTTTGTAGGCGCTACCAATCCCTCAGAAAGTAATTGTTTGTATGATTCAATATCTTCGGCAGCAGTTGGACGAGAAGCACGATAGACCAGTTTTTTACTATCAGGTGAGAAAAATGCACCGCCATCATAACCAAGTCCGGAGGTAATTTGACGCACATTCTTTCCATCAATATCCATGATGTATAATTCCAGATCGCCCGAACGGTCGGATGTAAAAACAATCATTTTTCCA
Organism: Flavobacteriales bacterium; assembly: GCA_040402915.1. Taxonomy (GTDB): domain Bacteria; phylum Bacteroidota; class Bacteroidia; order M30B66; family M30B66; genus CALQRR01. Next base: position 4,191 of record JBBALS010000093.1, on the reverse strand, counting down.
TCTGGCGATACTGTAGCTTCGGCATCGTACCCGGGAGAGTCGGTGAGTTTTTTTATGATTTCACCTTGTAAATTCGCCACATAAATATCGAAAGAATTATAAAGAGGCCAGAGGTATTTTCCATCTTTACGAGGAGCGGGTGGAGGAGGGCAAGAATCGGCGGCTTCGAATGTTGAGGCATATAAAATGCTTTCATTTCCGGGCATGAAATACGAACAGGTGGTTCGGCCTTTTCCGTTGCTGATACGTTTTGGAATGACTTTATCTTGCTGATTTAAATCAATCATGTATATCTGATCGCAGGGAATTCCTTGTTTGGGATTGGTAATTTGAAGACTCAATTTCGAATTGTCGAAACTGAAATAGGCTTCGGCATTATCTCCACCAAAAGTCAATTGGCGAATGTTTGATAGATGAGATTCCTGTGCTTGGCTAGTGAAAATAAATCCAAAAGTAATTAGGAAGGAAAGCGTGGTTTTCATTGTGGCAAATGTAAAGGTAATGTTCAAAAATGCGGTATATATTTCTTCACAAAAACTAAAATACCAAGCAAAGTAAATGAGGAAATTACACCACTTAAACCAGCAATAGAACCCATTAATACATCACCATTTTGGATAAAAAGCATTACACCACTTGCCGTTGCGTTTATCATTCCATGAAATGCCGCAGGGCCCAAAACCGATTGCGTGTTTCTTCGAATCATATCGAATGGAAACGAAAGTGCGACACAGAAAAGTATCATCATTGGAATTCCCCAATAAGGATGTTCAGGATAATTATGTCCTAGAAGAATTAACGGAGTATGCCAAATTCCCCATATTATTCCGGTAATAAGGCTTCGTTTAATCCAGTTGAAATGTTCAAACTGCTTGTAAAGAAAACCTCGCCAGCCAATTTCTTCTCCGAGTGTAAAAGGTAAATTAAGGGTAGCTCCAGCAAGCACTCCTGCAAATGCAAACAAGGTAAAAATTATCCAGGTTGCAGGAAATTGAATTTCACTTAAATCGCTTTTGCCTTCAGTAATTTCCTCGAGTTTAAGAATAAATCCATCATAACTAAAGTCGACGGTTCCAAACGCATCCATACCAGCTAGATTTCCCAAAAGATAAATACATCCAAAATTGGCAAGCAAAAAAATAAAAAGCCAAATTGGGATTAGTGATAGGTTCGATTTGTTAGCATTATTCCATGTAACATCCAATTCAGAAAATGGAAGTTTCAGTATACGCGTTTGAACAATCCATGCAGCCAATGCGGGAGCCGGCATAACCAAACAGGCAACAATGCAAATTGAAGCAAACGAGCCATAGCCATAATCTAAAATTGGAATTAGCGCTGCCGCCAGCCATGCAAAACCAAACGTAATAAGTAAAAAATAGAGAAGAGATTTCTTCATTTTCTAATCGATGAAATTGCTTGAATCGCTCTAAAAACTTGCCTGCAATCGTAAATTCAAAAGACGATTGGTGAGATAGTTTGGAATGGCATACGTTCGATTGGTCACGTCTTTTATCCAGGTATAGGAAACCGTATTATTCACACCCAATAAATTAAATACTTCCAAACTTAAGGAAAGTGTTTTTAGATTTCTGAATGGCGATGATTTAGGAAGTGGTTTCCCCGCTTTGATAAATTGTTTGGAAATGCCAATGTCAACGCGGCGGTATGGTGGAATTCTTAAAGTATCGCGGTAACGATTAAAATCGGGCGGGCCAAGGGGTAAACGCGAGCCAAAAACCAAGGTAATTTGCATGGCGATGCTTTCATTTTTGGGAAGGTAATCTTGAAAAAAGAGACTGAAATTAAAACGTTGGTCGGTGGGTCTTGGAATATAACCGGGCTCAACACGTTGCGAATCGACTACTGTTTTATTGGCTGTAATTCCCGGCACAATCTTTTCGCCATCGCTGTTGTAGCGAATATAGTAGTAATCATCACGAAGGTTTTCTTGGGTTTTCATGATGCTCATACTTGCCCAACTTTGAACGCCTTTCACAAATTCGCCATTCACTTTCATATCGATACCTGCAGCATAACCATCGCTCAAATTAGCGGCATAGTAACGGACGCGCACATTATCGATTTCATAAGGAACCAAGTTCTTTAGAATTTTGTAATATCCCTCGGCATAAAAACCAAAGGGACGGCCCCATGCTTTAAAAGTGAAATCGGCTCCTGTTATAAAATGCCAACTTTCTTGAGCTTTTAAATTCCTGTTTAATGTTCCATCAAATCCACGCAATTCTCTGTAAAACGGTGGTTGAGCATAGTGTCCAGCGGCCATGCGGAAAGTGATGTCGCGTTTCCAGCTCAATGGACTAAACGAGAATACCACACGCGGACTCACCAAAGTTTGTCCGTTGATAGTCCAATGATTTGCACGAATACCGCCAGTAATAGCAAAGTCGATTGAATCCGAACGCCAATGGAAATTATCTTGGAAATATCCTTGATATCGCATAGAGTTTAGAGTTCCAGCAGTTTTGAGATAGGAATTTATCACAAGAGAATCTGGACCTTGCAAGGAATTTATATTTTGACTAATCGGCATCGAATAGCCCGCCGAATCAATCATACGCCATTCTTTCAACGCATCGTTAATGAGTTCGTGTTGAGCTCTTGCGCCCCACTGAAAATAATGTTGGTCTTTTTCCAGATATCCTTTGTGTTCGACATTAGCAACAACGTAGTTTAATTCATTGCGGATAAAAGTTTGATACGCGCCAATACCGCGGTTAAAAGCAACATCGCCAAAGTTGGCGCTACCTAAATCGCGTTCTAATTCATTAATGTAATATTCGCCCGAAACATCTGATTTTTCTGTTTCGGATGAGTTAAATAATGAACTAATTAATTTGAGTTTTAGTTTTCGTGTTGGTCGCCAGGTTGAGGTAACAGCTCCCATGGAGGTGGCAAATCGACTTTGTTCTTTTCCATCAAAATACACTTTAAATTGCAATGCCTGGTTGATAGTTCCGAATTCGGTGGTTTGGGTTTGAGGAAAAACTCGGTAATTATTCACCGCGTAATTCCCTAAAAAATCGATGTCCCATTCATCGCTTATGTTATAAAGTAAATAACCTTGAACATCGGTAAACGCTGGACGGTATTGACCTTGAACATCGAGACTGTTTAGTAAATATTGCGTTGTTCTATAGCGTGCTCCAATCATTCCCGACAGGCGGTAGTTTTTAGTGGCACCCTCGAGTTGCAAATTTCCACCTAAAATACTTGCCGAAGCTGAACCTCCAAAAGCTTTCGGGCGCTTGTAGGTTATATCCAAAACGGAGGACATTTTATCGCCATACTTAGCTTCGAAGCCACCTGCCGAAAATCGGAGATTCGCAACCATAGCAGGATTTGCAAAGCTCAAACCTTCTTGCTGTCCAGCCCGAACTAAAAAAGGACGATATATTTCAACATCGTTCACATACACGAGATTTTCATCGTAATTACCACCACGAACTGAGTATTGAGAACTTAATTCATTGTTTGAATAAACACCTGGTAAGGTTTTCAATGTCATTGCAATGGCATCGCCTGGACCAGTCAATGTGTTCACAATTAAAGGATCTAAACGCTGCAATCCAGTCTCTCGATCTCCTTTCGAGATAACTTCAAATTCAGAAATGTCTTGGATTTTTTTGCTCAGATAATGATCAAGTATTTTAATTTCATTCGGATTTAATCGTAATGATAGCGTGTCCGATTCGAATCCTGTGAAATAGAAAACTAGATTAAGCTGCTGATTGGCAGGAACTGTAATTTTAAAACGTCCTTCTGAGTCAGATGTAACAGCATTACTTAAATCGCCGATTCTAAAAATAGCAACCCCAGCAATTAAATTGCCCTGTTCGCCGGTCACACGCCCAGAAATAGTTGCCGTTTGAGCAATGGAAAACGACGATGTAAACAATACCAATAAGAAGGGAAGTCGTTTACGGAAAATCCTAATTCCCGCTTTGATATGTTTTTGAAAAATCACGCGGGTTATCAATTACTTTTCTTTTTAAAATCCCCTTTTTTCCACGCTTCAACAAACTTAGCCCAAGCAACTGGATTTAGTAAATTGTTCATTGGAATTTGTCCGGCAGTATACAAACGGGTATTAAAATTCGACATACTGTTTCTGAAATTCATGGAGGCATCCATTGGCATATTGATGGCCATATCGGAAATTTTTTCTTG
>JBBALS010000092.1:0-6998 GCA_040402915.1 Flavobacteriales bacterium | reverse complement strand
CTTTTTCAATGACTCTATCTGGCGTAACAACTGTCGCATTTTTGAGCGTAAATTGTTTCTCAGGCATAGTAGAGACCCTCTTTCGAATTTGAAAGTTCTACTGCACCGAGAATCACTGCATCAGACCCAAGAAAACTTCTTTCAAGCAAATATCTCCGTTTAACAGAGTTAGATTCTGCGCTCTTTAGAATCTCTCTGACTGCCTGGAAATAGGTGTCGCTCCCGAGCGCTAATCCGCCGCCTAATACACACACTTCGGGATCTAGTGTTTGTATCTGATTAAAAATTGCTAAACCTAAGGTTTTTCCTGCTTCAACCAATATCCGTTTTGAATCTAAGTTACCCTCGTCAACTTCTTTCTGCAGTTCTTCGGCTGATTTTCCAGAATCGCGCAAAATCGCACCACCAGAGGCAGTTCTCTCAAGAGTTTTATCACGATCAATTTCATGTCCGCCGATCATTGTCTGGCCAATTTCACCGGCAAAGTTATTGGATCCACCCCATACTTTTCCATCTATAACAAAAGCACAACTAATACCCGTACTTGCAGTGAAATAAATGAGGCTCCTATACTTGCCTTTTCTAGCAGAATATTCAGCAAGTGCTGCGCAAGACTTATCGCTCTCTAATCGTATATTTTCAATACCTAACAAAATTCTAAAATGTTCAATAATGCTTATCGAATTCCAATCAAGATTAATGGCCCTTATCACTACTCCGTTCTTGATATCTAAAAGCCCTGGAGATGCAATAACGGCCGAGGCTATACTGCTCGGTTCAATACTCGACTCACTGCAGAGATTCGTGAAAGCCAAATAGAAATCTCGTTGGAATTCATCGAAACCATTAGAAGATGTGGGAATCTGCTCAGTAGCAATAATCTTATTTTTATAGGCGAGAGCAACGATTGTCTTCGAGCCACCTATATCTACGGCTAAATTGTGAGAAACTTCTTCTTTGTTCAAAGTCATACCGCCAGTGGAGCTTTTTCTCGCTTGAGAGAGGCATTTGAACTATCGCCTTGATCAACATTTGCGCTTACAAGAACTGGCGGAGTAATACCTCTTGAGAGCATTTCCTTAGCTACTGCAAAATTGATTACCTGGGCAAAGATAGCAAAGCATGCAGTTGAAGCTGAACAAATCTTCTTACCATCTGGAATCTCGACAGTTGCATCACCATATACAGATCCATTATTAAGAAAAACGTCGACTACATCTAACAGTCTTTTGCCTGATTCATGTCTTGAAACAGACTGTGAGGCATGCAGTAATGACCCAATTCCAATTACCTTTATGCTCATTTTCTTGCATTCCAGCGCCATCTCGATAATGGCTTTGTTTCGCCCAGATTGAGAAGCGATAATCACCATGTCTTCAGTTGTCACCTGATGGTGATTTAGGAGCCTAATTCCATTTTCAGACTGTCGCTCTGGTTCTGAATCCCGTAAATCCCAGTTCGCATTTCGAATCTTCTGACGAAAATCCTGTAAGTGCATTGAGGTATAGAACGACATTCCACCGGCCCGGCTTGCGAGTTCCATGGCAAATGCTTGGGCGTGGCCAGCTCCAAATGTAAACACTTTTCCACCTGCTAAATGAACGTTTACGATCATTTTCGCGACTTCACTAATTTCTTTAAGCTGTGACTTAACCGCGTTAACACCTAAACTAGAGATCAGATTAGCTAAATCAATCTCACTAAATTGTGAATCATCACCTAGACGAGCTTGATTTTGCATTACATCCTCCACACATCGATTAAGTTACTCATGACAAGCTATCCCTTGACGCTTCCAGCTAATAAGCCACCAACGATAAATCGTTTAGCAAAGATTGTAAAAAGTAAGACTGGAACAAATAGGAATGAGCATGCTGCTGCCAATAACCCGTAGTCGATATTCTTCTCCGTGATAAACCTAGTAATGAATACGGTAACCGGCTTTGCCTTGGATTCCGACATAATCACAGGAACCAAGAATTCGTTCCACGCACCTATCAGCGTGAATATTGCTACAGTCATAATTCCTGGGGTCAATAAAGGTCTGATTATGTGCCAAATAACCTGTAATCGTGAGGCGCCATCTACAAATGCTGCTTCTTCCAATTCAAAAGGAATTGATTTTACGAAAGCTACCAAGATCCAAGTAGCAAAGGGCAAAATCAAAGCAGAGAGGATCAAAACTTGGGTTATCACTTTGTCATATAGTCCAAATTTAGAAACTAAGGAAAATAGAGGAACTAAAAGAACAATCGCAGGAGTTACTTGAACAAGAGTTACCAGCAATACAATTAGCTTCTTGCCTGGGTAATTCATTCTACTCAATGAATAGGCTAATGGAGTTGCGGCAATTACAACTAATAAGGTTGTAAATATAGCTACCAGAAAACTGATTTTAATAGCGGCGTAGAAATCTTCATTCCCTGCCAGATATTTTATATTTTCTGACGTTGGCTTAAAATTCAAGAGTCTTGGCGGGAACGTCTGTGCCTCCGCATTAGTCTTTAGAGCTGTCGATAGGGTGTAAAAGACTGGGAAAATGATGACAATAGAAATAGTAATCAATAGAAAGTACCCGGAAACTTTGCCAATAAGTGATGTTTTCATTTCACACCTTCGTCATCTTTAAGAAGATGAAATACACAGGCATAACTATCGCCACGATCGCTACTGAGATTGCCGAAGCTCTGGAAGTGTCAAAATAGGTGAAGGCAGCTTTATAAGCCAAAAACGGAAGGTTGACGGTAGCGTTACCGGGTCCACCGCTCGTCAGTACAAATATTGTGTCAAACATACGGAAAGCATTGACTGAGCGAATAATTACAATCACAGCTATTACAGGTGCAAGCATTGGAATTATCACTCGCAGATTCAACTGCCACCAATTTGCGCCATCAATAGAAGCAGATTCGATGATTTCTTTAGGCAAATTCAATATACCTGCCATTAAAACCAATACGACAAATGGAAGATGTCCCCACCACTCAAGAAAAATGATGGCTCCCATAGCCGTGCCTGATGAGCTTAAAAAATTGATATCAAGCCCAACAAAGCTCTGTAACCACTTTATGGCACCAATGTCAGGATTGAGCATTAAAGACCACATCATGCCGATCGCGACAGGCGTTAAAAGCATTGGCAGCATTATTACGCTGACGAAGAAACTCGTACCTTTCATTGATCTTGCAAGGACTTTGGCTATGACGTACCCAGCCAATAATTGAGTCAAGATACTAAAGAATGTAATCAGCAAACTCACTCTAAGAGCTTCACCAAATTTAGCGGTGAATACCTCACTCTTATAATTCGCTAGTCCCACGAATTTCGTTGGTGCCGATGAGATTAAACTGGAATTGGTCAGCGAGTAATAGAAACCAGTAATAAGCGGGGCTAACACCACCGAGATGAGAAGCAAAAGGCCTGGAAGCGAAAACAAAACGGCTAATCCGCTAGATCGAGAGTATCTCCTTACGGTTCTGATCTCGTTGGTAACCATCAATCCTCCGTTCCCAGATACATTGAAAAATTAAAATGTATAAAGCGGGATGATGGCTTTTAAGGACATCATCCCGCTTCAACTACTATCCTTTTAGCTTGCCTGACTTCACGAAAATTGCCTTAACATCAGCATTTAATTTCGCGATTCCAGCATCAAAGGTGATTTGCTTTGTGGCCATTGCATTAAGACCACGATTTACCACGTCCATGATTTCCGTAATTTCCGGAACTCTGTAAAGTGGAATCGCATTCTTGTTTGCTGTATCCATTACCGCGGTATATGGCGCCACTTTTGCTAAAAGATCTTTCTGTGATGAGCCGAATAGAACACGGCCTGTTGGTGGCGCACCTGCTTTAAGGAAAGCTTCAACATTCGTCTTGCCCAGTGAGTATTCCAAAAACTGCCAGGCGTTAGTCTTTTGATCTGAATATTGATTGATGCCTATCAACCATCCAAACAAGAAAGTTTCCTTTGAACCGTTCATATGTGGCGCATCAGCTAATGCGAGCTTGTCATATACCTTTGGTGATTGTTTTGCATCACCAAGGATTGAATACCAGCCCGTTGCATTTAGCATCTGGCACACATCAAGTTCCTGCATTGCCTGAACCGCCACAGCTCCACCACCTGAAATTACTGATGCTGGAGTCGTGTAAACAAGATCCATAGCCATCTTTATTGCAGCTTTGGATTGAACCGAATCGAATGTTGGCTGGAAAGTGGTTTTATCAAAGAATGCGCCACCATAATTATGGATCATGGCACCGATTCGATAGGCAGCCGCTGCTGGACCATAAGGAACGGCTGATCCAAAGTATCCGGCATCAGCACACTTCTTCGCATTGCTGGCATATTCAGTCCATGTCTTTGGGACCTTTAAGCCAAGCTTTGCGTAAAGATCTTTTCGATACCACAAAATATAAGGTTCCGTAGAAAGTGGTATTCCTAATCTCTTTCCATTATAAGTTCCATATGCTTTAAGTTGGTTGGGGATTCGCGAGTCCTGATACTCAGAAGATGCCGCTGCTCGTAGCCCAACTTCATCTAAACAACCCGCGCTGGCCAATGCAGTTACATGTTGACTATCAAATTGAACTACGTCATTTGTAGAAGATTTAGTTTGACATGCCAATAGTAACTTCGTGACGACGTCTCCAGTAGGTACGGTAATGAAATTAACTTTTATTCCCGTTTTGGCAGTAAATCCAGGCCCCATTGCCTTAAGAGCATCAGAGCTAGGGCTAACTGTTACAAAAACGTTGATTTCTTGTGCCGCTCGAGCTGACACTGACATGGAAGAAACCATTGCAACGCTTAGCAAAGTTACAAATACTTTACGCTTACTAAAATTTATATTTAGCATTTATTTTTTATCCTTTCCACTTCCTAATGTGTTCACTTATGAAACTAGATCCAGACAACTTCAGGCATTTTTACTTGCCTTGTTCCACAAGTTACACCAACAAACTAAGAATTGTAATAAAAAAAATTAGTTAAATTTAATTTTATAAATAACAAAAAGATACTTTAAAAAATAGACCAGTAATTACAAAAATAATTCACTACAAAAATAAATAAAAGTAAACGAGTGCTATGCTGATAATTAATTGATGATTACTTAATAAATTTATATTTAGACCAGATTTAATTTGGAGGTTAACTATTGAATAAGAAGACTTACTTTTTGCGCCAAAGAGTTGGACTTTTTGCAAGCATGCCCGTACTTAATTCGAAGGAAATTAGACCAGTAAAACTGGGAGAAAGTGCTTCTACCTTTTGGCTTTTTTGTGAGTGTACCTCGAGCAGTGTGATGGCGCCATGACCTTCATTGAGTATGAATCCCTTAACGAGGTCAGGAAATTAGTTGGTTCAGTAATTGGTACCAGCCCTACGATGCGGATAGACCAGCAAAGAATTGATAGGTTTGCTGAAATTACCCTTGATAACCAATGGATACACAATGATCCAATAGCGGCAAGTGAGGGGCCATACGGCGCCACCATCGCGCATGGGTTCTTAATTCTTTCACTCATAACCGGGCTTGAATGCCAGAGTTATTCCATCGGCGATGTGAAGGTACGAATCAACTATGGTCTTGATCGGTTGAGGTTCATTACACCGTTAAAGGTAAATTCTGAAATTTATCTCACGACTAAGTTGATTTCTGTTGAGGACGTTGAATCTGGAATCAAAATTCTTAAGGAAAATACAATTATTTGTCCAACTGAGTCTAGGCCAATCTTATCTGCTGCAAGAATCACTCTGGTGACACTAAATGATTAATAAAATAGTCGATTCTTTGTCTGAAGCGGTCTGTGATGTCAAAGATGGATGCACCATACTTATAGGCGGTTTTGGAAATTCTGGTATACCAGACAATTTAATTGCGGCTGTTGTAGCCAAAGGAGTTAAGGATTTAACAATAATCACCAATAATGCTGGGAGCGGTGACTCTGGTGTTGCATCGCTTCTTAAAAAAAGAATTGTGAAAAAAATAGTTACCTCGTACCCAAGATCTCGCGGTTCAATCTGGTTTGAGGAGTTGTATAAAACTGGTGAAATTGAACTAGAGCTATTGCCTCAAGGGAATTTAACTGAAAAAGTTAGAGCAGCTGGTGCCGGAATTGGAGCCTTCTACACACCGATAGGAGTTGGCACTCTCTTGGGTAAGGATAAGGAACAGAAGATGATAAATGGGAAGCTGTATCAACTCGAGTATCCCCTCTTTGCAGACGTTGCCTTAATCTCAGCAAAAACAGCAGACCGATGGGGCAACTTGGTTTACAGCACAACGGCTCGCAATTTTGGCCCGAGCATGGCTATGGCCGGCAAAGTAACCGTTGTAGAGGTCTTGAACATCGTAGAGCTGGGACAGTTAGACCCTGAAGTCGTTATTACACCGGGGATTTTCGTTGATAAAGTCGTGAAGGTGACACGATGATTTTTAAACCTTTAAGCAAGGAAGAGATCGCCAAAAAGGTTGCGAATGATCTTAAAGATGGCCAATACGTGAATTTGGGTATCGGGCTACCAACCTTGGTTGCAAGTTTTCTGCCTGATGATAAAGAAATTGTTTTGCATAGTGAAAATGGAGTTTTGGGAGTTGGTCCAAGACCTTTACCCGGGGAAGAAGATATAGACTTGATTGATGCTGGCAAAGACTTCATAACTCTAAAACCAGGTGCATCTATTTTCCATCACACAGATTCATTCATCATGATGCGAGGTGGGCATATTGATGTTGCTGTTTTGGGTGCGCTTCAAGTTAGTCAAAAAGGTGATCTTGCTAATTGGGCAACAAATGATGAAACATATCCGCCGGCTGTTGGTGGTGCAATGGATCTTGCTTCAGGTGCCAAAAAGATATTTGTGATCATGATTCACACGTCTAAAGATGGCACTCCTAAAATTTTGGCAGAGTGCACCTTCCCTTTAACTGCAAAAGAAGTTGTCACAACTGTTTATACAGATCTGGCAACACTTGATGTTAAAGACGGTC
>JBBALS010000091.1:0-7015 GCA_040402915.1 Flavobacteriales bacterium | reverse complement strand
GTTTTTGAAAATTGAGTTGTTAATAATCTTATCTTTGAAAATTAAAAAAACAAGAATATTGGTAAAATATGGAGCTTAAATTTATAGGACAAGGTTTAGACCCTGACAGTGATATTACAACAGGTAATTTTATTATTGATTCATTAGAAAGCGAAAACTACAATTCTTTTAATGCCTTTGTTGCTTTTGTTAGCACAGGCGGACTTAAAAATATCATTGAGGAAATGCTTGCCTTCAGAGAAGCAGGTGGAGAAATCAAATTGTATTTGGGTGTAAACTTGAACGCAACTTCAAAGGAAGCATTAGAGAAATTACTTGAACACGAAATTGAATCGTATGTTGTTTACTCACCAAACAACATCATTTACCATCCCAAAATTTACGCTTTTGAAGGCGATGAAACTACAAGAGCAATAATCGGCTCTTCTAACCTAACAGAAAGCGGTTTGTTTCAAAATATAGAGGCTTCTGTTTGCGTTGACTTTGAGAGTGATGATGAAAACGGTAGTGAGTTTTTAGCAGACATATACGACCACTTTAACGCAATAATAAATCAAGAGCACCCTAGCTGTCAACTTCTTACACAAGAGGTTTTAGAAATTCTTATTGAAAGCAATGTTGTTTTACCTGAAGCTGCAAGTAGAGCCAAAAGCAATAAGATAAACAAGGAATTTGGTCAAAAAGAAACCAAAGTAAATACGAGGCTTCTTGAACTATTTGGTAAAGTCAAAGCAAAACGACCACCAAAAGGTTACAGAAAGACCGTGGTTAAGAAGGAACTTGTTGCAGAAGAGGAGACCAACCTAGTAAATGTTGTTGATGAAACGACAGAACTTGCAGAAGGTTCAATGTGGATTGAAACAGGACTAATGACAGGCGGTTCAAGAAATATTCTTGACCTCTCAAAAAAAGGAAAGTTAGACGGTGTAAATAAATTCGGTAGTGTAAGCTACTTTGGTTTAGACCCTGAGAATACAAACGACACAAAAGATATTGATGTAATCTTTGGCGGTAAGACCTACATTTCAAATCGTGTATTCTATGCGGAAGGAAATAGTAATTGGAGAATTCGTTTGAATGGAGCAACAGAAGACGGAGAAAAAATTACGATTTTCTCAAAGCCAAGTCTTGGCGAAAATGGTGGCTTTCAAAACAAGATTCTCTTGTTTACAAAAGTTGACGATACCAATTTCAAACTTGAAATTTTAGAACAAGACGAAATGCAAAGACTTATTGAGAATTCATCCGACTGGGCTAAAGGCGGCAGTGGAAACGGCAGGGCTTACGGTATAATAGCCGAGTAAAATTTTTAGTTCGTTTTTAAACCAACTCAAATCCTCTTTTGAATATTGCTTGCTGAATTCAGCAAGCACCAGTTCAACTTCTGAATCAGTCAATTTGTAGAGAGCCATAAAAAGCAAATCAATCTTTCTGACAGTTTCAAATTTGCTTTCGCTTCTAATTTCATTTTGTAATTCCAAATTCTCAAAGAGAGAATTCAAACGAACATCATTTCTCAAAAGAGAAAACACAAGCAACGAAATATGATGTTTAATGGTGGCTTCGCCACCATTAAAATTTATTTTGCTTGTGGTTTGCTCAATGTTCGGAACAGGCATTTGGTTTATCACCGACTGAGTTAAATCAATCCCACTCAGTTTTTTCTTCAAGATAAAATCAAACACCACTGAATTAAAAAGCCCTGACAAATACAGCAAGTCGTTTTGATTTGTAGTTAAGAACTGAACCGATTGCGATGCAGGGATAAAAGGTAACACGGTTGCAATGCAGGTTCGTGTGTTAGTTGCAGAAGTCAAACTTCTCCAAGCCAACATAAATTTTTCAGAATGATTTTTTGAAAGTTGAATCCATTTTTCAGCATTGATAAAAAACCTTGATTCAGGAAAATAATCTGCAATCGCCTTTTTTGTTTCATCAATATTCACAGAAGAAGATTTGTTGCCATATCGCAATTCATCTACAACTCCATTGAATCCTGAAAACTTTCCGTCAAACTGATTGAAGAATTTACCTTCATAAATCGGAACATTATCTTCTGCTTTTTTCTTTGTGATAAACTCTGCATGACTTGTCAAGTGAACGATTCTTCCAAATCTCACATTCTCACAAACATTTTTGAAAAATGGAAAGTCATAAGAAACTCTTAAAAGGAAATCAGCTTCTCTTTTGTTTGAGAAATTCGGAAGCATTCCAGTAAAAGGATTTAGCAACTTCAAACTATCGTAAGACAATTCAATTTCTGATTTTGCATTTTCAATTTCCGCAACTTCACTTAGGTTCATTGAAACATTAAACCTTTCAATCTTGGAATTACCCAACAGCAAAAAGCAAAACCTTTCTCTGCTATCAATATTGAAAATCTTTTTGCGGTTGATGAAATCATAAATCGCAACAACAAAATTTTCTTTTGTCAGATACTTGAAAAGTTTTTGATTTACTTGACTTGTAACGATTGCACTTTTCAAAACTAAACCGACAACACCTCTTTTGGTTCTCAATTTCACAGCAGCATCAGTAAACAAAGCGTAAGTATTTAACTCACCATTGTTTGACAAAGCGAAAAAAGAATTCTTCTTTAAATCTGATTTAGCTTTTTCAATTTCAAGTTTGAACTCCTTTGAATATTCAGCCAGTTGAACATTGTTCAATTCTGTTTCTGTAATCTCACTTGTTCGGCTTGACTTGAAATGATTATCAGCAATTGCATTTGAGTAGAGAGCATAAAACTTTTTTTCCTCAAACCTTATTTTCTCCCAAGGTGGATTTCCTAAAACAACATCATAGTTTTTCAGTTTGTCTTTGCTCAAACTGAGTTGCTCATGATAAATAAATCCACTTGAAAATATTTCAACTTTTTTTGATTCATCAATTGCAAAATCGGACTGCAATAAAAAGTTTGCATGAATAAATTTTCCATTCAGTGATTTGTAGAGTGACGGTTGCTTAATCTTCAAAATCAAGTTCAGTTTTGCAACTTCCAAAGCCAAACAATCCACATCAAAGGCGGAAATGTTCAACGCAATTGCTTTCAGCAATTCCAATTGTTTTTCTTCCTCAATGCCCCATTTCGCAAACAGGTTTTGAAAGTAGTCAATGACTGCAATTATAAAATTGCCACCACCACAAGAGAAGTCAGCAAAACTTATTGAAGTAATTTCTTTCAGAAATTCTTTGCCAACATTTCCAAAATTCAATTCAAAAAAAGTATCAATAGTTTTTCCAGTAACTGACTTTGCAAAGTTTGCAGGCGTGTAGTAGCTACCTAACTTGTTTCTGTAATTCTTTGCCGTTGAAATTTCCGTTCCGTTACTTTCATTTCCAGTTTCAATACCCAACAGCGTTTCGTAAAGCGTAGGAACATCAATTGATTCAACACCTATCAAATTGCAAAGGCTATCATCAACTAACTTTGTTAATCCTTCACTTGCATTATCAATGATTAATGAGAATAAATTTTCAGCAGCTAATGAATTTTTAAGCCAGTGATTAGTTGCAGAAACAATTTTGCAATCTCCTCTTTTGGAATTGTTCTTCAAGAAAATAATTGAAGCGGTAAAAACCGCTTTCACTTTAAACCTTTCTTTGTTGAGTTCAACAGGGTTAATGCTTTGCTGATTTGCAAAGCACTTTGAAAGATGTTCTTTCAGAATATAGCCGTATATCTCTAACGCCTTATCCATTGTGAGCTTGTCCGACTATTAAAAATTCTTTGGAATAAGAAACCAAAGGTTTGTTGAAGAAACTACTCTTATGATGTGTTTGAAGAATTGAAATAATGTGTTCAGTCAAATTAGTTTGCTTATTCAAGAACGAATATTTTGACTTAATTGATTCAATCAACTTTGACAAATCAAAAACCTCAAACTTGTAAATTGAAATTTGCTTTACACCCACCTCATTCAAAATAATTTTGTGCAACAAGTCATTGAAATATTTTGTCTTTGTGATTTTGAAATCAGCAACATTTTTTTTAATAAAATCAAAAAGCGGCTTAGGGTTCACATCAAGTTTGTAAGACAAATCTTCAAACACACTTTCGCTACCAACCGAATAACCATTGATTGCCCTGCTTGTTGACAAGCAATTCAAATCAACACTTCCAGAGAGAAGCAAATCCAATTGTTCTGAATTTACTTTCAAAGTTTTTTTCTTATTGAAGAAAGGAGATTCACCAACAACGCTTTTCACTTCATGCAATTCCTTTGAATTGAAATTGTATTGCTTTCTAATTGCTGCTTCAATTTGCGATTCCAAGAAAAGTCGCTGATAATCACTTTCAATATCTTCAATAATCATCTTTTCAAGAAACGAATCAAGATTTTCGATTACTGAATAATTGAAGTGTTGAAACTCAAAGTTTGGCAATTTCTTTTGCAGATATTTTTCTTTCAACTCTAAACATTCTTTGCTTTTCTCAGCAATGAATTTTGAATCCAAAATATTTTGAGCAACAGGAATTTTAGAAATATAACCTGCACTGATTGTAAACTTTGGATTGATAAGTTTCAAAAGGAAAGTTGCAATCTTTGAATTCAGAAAAGCAAGGTGAGCATATTTATCACCTTGCAAAACTTGAATTCCTGGACCCGATGCAATGAAAACTTGATTCTCTTTTAGCACTCTGACATTCAAACCCAATGTTCCAGTATCACTGTAAACAAGTTGAGTTGTAGGAATTCTATCAATGTTTCTTAATGCACTTCCCTTATTCGCTTTTATGATTTCTGCATTTTCACCCCAATGCACTTTGTAATAATTCAAGCCAGCCCATTTGCTGAAACCACCACCTTTGCTAACCAATTTCCAGTCAGGACTTCCGTTAACTTCCCAAGCAAATTTTACAAACTCATTGTTGTTTCCAGTTGAAGTTCCTTGCATTGGGTTTGCAAACTCTGAGTAAAGTTGAAGTCCTTGAATATTTTCAAAACGATGTTCTAATTGATAGTTGAATTCAAGATGACTGTTTTTCAAAAACTGATTTTGGTTTAACTCAAAAGTCAGTTCAGCAGAAATGTTTTTGTGTGATACCAAACTTTTTTTCTCCGCAATATTTTTGAATTTCAAATTGTAAAACCTTGTAGTTTTTATTTCAGAATTTCCAATAACACACAAGGCAACATTTGTTTTCTCTCCGTTAATATCTTCAAAAGCATTGCTTCCTAAATCAATGCACTCTTTCAAAGTCTGCTTTGCTAAAAATATTTTTCTGAAATCTTTAAGCGAAGACAAATACATCCAGTTGTTTTGTGAAACAACACCCAACACATCTTTCTCATTCATCAACTGAATAGTTCGCTGAATGAATGACACACACAAATCTCCTTTGCTTTCGGGATAGTTTGCAAGCAAATAATTTTTCAGTGAAGTATCCATATCCCGTTTGCCCATGAATGGAGGATTGGTAACAAACACTTTTATCTTTTTCTCTTTATTGAGTTTCTCAATTTGAGTTTTGAAAGTTGTTCTGCTAATGGAGTTTGATGTAACATGAGGATTTAAGAAACCCAATTTGTCATTTGCAATTCCACCGAAAATTTTGATTGTAGTTGATTTGTTTGGAACTGCATAACCGCAAGCTTTCACAAACAAAGACAGAGAAGCAATTTTAGAAAGGTTTGAATCCAAATCGTAACCGACAATTGAACTATTCAAAATCGTGTCAACTATCTTTTGATTTGACCAATTTGGTTTTGACTTTTTGTAAAGTTTGTAGAGGCGTTCAAAAGAATAGTTCAAGAAGTTTCCACCACCCGAAGCGGAATCAATCACAACTACTTTTTGAATATTCGTTTTATCAAAGCCCGACAAAGATTCATTCACTAAATATTTCACCATGTATTTATCAGTGAAAAACTGAGTGGTGAAAAGCAAATCTGAATCTTCAATTTTTGCATTGTCTTTTCCGATTCTCTTGAAAGCGGATTTCTCCAAATCTTTTTTCAAAAACTGATACGACCAAGAAATAATATCGTCAACATCATCATCGGTTTTTTCAAAAGCAACTTTCAGTTTTTCAAACACAGGCGAAAGCAGTTCTGTTTTGAGTTGAGATTCTGTAGCAAGAAATATTTTAATCAGTTCGGGAAATCTTTGTTTGACAAGTTGAATTTCTGTTTTGAATTCAGAATGATAATCTGCAAAAGTGATTTTCAGTTTGTCAGTTTTACTTTGCTTCTTTCTCAAAGTGAAGGTTGCAATCAGGACAGAAAAAAAGATGCTCAAGTCCTGCACAGGAATTTTCTTTTCCATCGGACTTAAACTTCCAATGAAGTAGGCAATAAGACTTTTGATTTTCTGTTTCACAATTATTTCTCTTTTGACTTTTTAGCGTAAGTAGTTAATTGTTCATTGACAAGTTGAATCGCATCATAAGTAGTTTCGTTTGCACCATACTCTTTCAAAATTTTTTCAGCAGTGTGCTTTACTTTCAAACTTGCTTCGGACACTTTGTAAAACTTAGCTAATCGTTTCAACTGTTCACTTGTGGGCAATCGTTCCCCTCTTTCAATTTTACTGAGCATCGGAGAATCAATATCAGTTCCCTTTGACACCTGATGAAGTGTTTCCTCTCTTTCTTTTCTTAGCTCTCTGAGGTATTGCCCTAATTCTGATTTTAGACTATTCATTTGGGAAATTGGCGACTTGTCATTTTTTGACAAATTTATGGATATTGTTTTGATAAAATCAAGTTGAAATCAAAATACTTTTCAACAACGAAGAAAGAAAAGCCACCCACAAAAAAATACACTCTTAAAAACCGCTGCAAACCAACGCTACAACCAAAGTTTTTAAGAGAGTATTTTTTTCGCCCCCAAAAAATCCACCCTTCCTTTTTTTACAAATTTATTTTTCCCACCGCACGGCTGACTGCAAACTTGCACGGACACTACTTCGGACAGACAGAAGGGCATCTGCTAACAGCGGGCTTGCAAAAGTGGCGGCTCAGTGCTTCGTATGACAATTTTTCGTATAATTGAAGTGCGGTTCTTCGTAT
>JBBALS010000090.1:0-7056 GCA_040402915.1 Flavobacteriales bacterium | reverse complement strand
GTTCTGAATCGTTTACGTGCTTCTACTACAAAGAGGGAACCTGGAAAATCGGTCATCAATTCCTTGTATAATTCCTGTGCTTTGGCTGGATCTCCCAAGTGTTTTTCTTGGAGTTCGGCTAGTTTGAATAAGGCATTATCGGCCAAAATATCGGTTTTGTACGATGCCAAAATCTGGTTGTAGAAACCTGATGCTTCGGTAAATCTTGCTTGACGAACGGCAATACTAGCTTTGCGGTATAAAATATCGTCCGATAAGCTGCTTGCAGGAAATGCTTTTTCTAATGAATCCAAAGTTGTAAGGGCTTCGTTGAGTTTGTTTTGATACACCCACAAATCGGCTCTCGAAAACATGCGCAAACCCTCGCCGGTTGTATCGAAAACCAAATTATCGCCAATAAGTAAACTCAGTTCCAAGGCATCGTTTGCAATTAATTTCGAGGTGGCCGCTTTTAATACATCTAGCTGTGCTTTGGCCCAGTCAAATTCTCCTTTGTAATAAGCTAATCGTGCATTCCGAAATTTGGCTTCTTGTCCAAGGGTATCGGTCTTCATCGATTTCTCCACCTGCGAATACGTCAATGTCGATTCCCAAACATCGCCGTGTAACAATTGAATATCGGCCATTTCGAGTTTTACCTCATTCAAACTGCGGTTTGTAAGTCCCGAATTTGCTGCAGTTAATGGCTCCAAGATAGCAATGGCTTCATCTTGTTGATTTCTAAAAAATGCCTTTACGTGTGCCAAGCGAATAGCCACTGCATACGATTGTTCGCCCGGACCAATTTCGGTGTAGGTTCCTTCGAGTAACGTTTGCAATTCTTGAAGTTCTGCTTCAGTATAAGATGGTGCTTTGCTTAGTTTGTTGAACAAATCGACCGACAATTCTTTTTTCGCCATAATGTACAAATCGGAGATTGGGCCTTTTTCAATGATGTAAATGAATCCTTTTTTACCCGTTTCAAACGCATCGTTGCTCATGCTTATTCGGGCAACATTATAAACACGTTCGCCGCGTTCTTTGAGTCGTTTATCGAGTGCTTTTGCTTGAATAAATGCCGATTCAAAATCCTTTTTCTGAATGAACATCCAAATGAGCAAATCGGAAAAAATCAAGTTGTCGGGATTGCGTTGAACTTCGCGTAGAAATCGACTGCGAATCATTTCTGTTTTTGCTCCACCTTCATCGTCGGCCATCATATCTTGAAGGCTGCCTTGAACTTGTTCTAAATATTCTTCCGGTGAAAAGGCCAATAAATCAACATATTCGTTAATGGCTTTTTCCGACTCTCCTTTGGAAGCGTATAATTTAGCTAGTTCAATGTTGAAATTGTAATTTCTTGGGTATTTACGTGCCTCTTGAATTACTCGAATGGCCAATTCTGTTTGTTTGTGCTGCTGGAGCGAACTCGACAAATCAATCACTTGGCGATCGTCGGATGGATCCAAATTCTTTACTGCTTTTTCGAATTGCTTCTTCGCCTTGTCTTCATCGCCACTTACTTGATAGATGTAAGCCAAATCAATCAAATAGGTTAATTGTCGTGGGTTTTTACGAATTTGTTTATTCGTCAACTTTTCGGCAGCTTTGATGTCTTTGAGTTTGAGGTAACAATTTACGAGTTGCGAATAATAGAAACTCGCCTGCGTTTGTTCATACAATTTCTCATACAAATCCGCCGATTTCTGCCATTCTCCATCTTGGTAAAACTGTCCAGCTAATTGTTCTTCGGTAGATGGCTGACCTTCGCCTGGCCCTTCTTTCCCAGGTTGTGCATGCACAAGAACACCCGAAAGCAAGACAATGGAAAGAAGCAGAATTCGCAAAAGACTCATGGGACGAATATACAACAGGAAAATTTGACCTACACCGAAAGCTAAGAACGAAGAATTGAATAAGATGTTATATCTAGAAGATTAAACCTTCGATAAAGCCTGATTGATATCTTCCAATAACAATTGAGGATCTTCCAAACCAATGTAGATTCGAACCAGATTCCATGGCATGTATGGGTTGTCGTATGATTGTGTACTTGCCAAACCACACACCGGAAAAACCAACGATTCATATCCGCCCCAAGAACAGGCAATGAGAAAATGTTGGAGTGCGTCGCAGAAACGTTCGACACCTTTGGGTGAATCTGTTTTAATGGCAATACTAAACATTCCTGCACATCGTGTCATTTGCTTCTGTGCTAATTCTCTTTGAGGATGTTGGTTTGAAAAAGGCCAAAAAACACGTTCTACTTGTGGATGATTTTCGATTGATGAAAGTATGTAAGCCGCGGAATCAGCTGATCGGGTTGCGCGAATCTCGAGGGTTCTTAAACCACGAATCATTAACCAAGCATCGTGAGGCGACAAGGCAGGACCAAGCGTCATCCAATCGTTTGCAAAAAGATGTTGAATCATATCGCGCTTCCCGCAAACTACACCCGCAACAATATCGGAATGCCCGTTAAGGTATTTGGTCGCCGAATGCACCACCAACTCGATTCCCATAGCATGCGGCTTTTGAAAAAGTGGAGATGAAAATGAATTATCGATGATACTCAAGAGATGATTCCTTTTAGCGAAATCAGCAACAGCTGCAATGTCTTGTAATTCGAATGTCATGGAATTGGGACTTTCGATGAAAACCATGCGTGTGTTGGGTTTCAGCGCATGTTCAAAATTTGAAATTTCAGTTCCATCAATGAAAGTAGTTTCAATACCAAAGCGAATGAGCATGGTGTTGAGTAATTTATAGGTCCAGCTATAAGGCTTTTGCACACAAATAACATGGTCGCCAGTTTTGAGATTTCCAATGACGGCAATAGAAACAGCTGCACTTCCCGAAGCACAAACCAAGGCGTCTTCTGTACCTTCGAGTGCGGCTAATTTTTGGCGGAGAATTCCAACGGTAGGATTGAACCCACGTGTGTAAAATGGATTTTCAAATTCCTTCTGCAGCGCTTCCCGCATAGAAGCAACCGTTGGGAAACAAAAGTTGGAAGACTGAGCAATAACGGGCGATACCGCATTAAAATAATGTTCCCGGTCTTCACCAAGTTCATTCAATATTACCGAAAGAGGAATCTGTTCATTCATATGGCTAAATTACTTTTTTCAAGTGTTTGAAAAATAACCCTTCATTGAAAATTTTATATAGTCATTTGTGTGCACTTTATGGCGCTTTTAATTTACACTTCACTACTGAGATTTGCCAAGATGCAGCATCGAGGTGAAATATTAGAAACGGCAATTCGTCAAAGTGGAGTTCCTATAACACGAATTGTAAAAAAGTTGAGTAAAAGTCGCAGATGGCTTTATAATCAATTTACTAGGCAGGATGTTTCTTTGGATGTTTTCCTGGAAATTGGAAAACTGATTCATCACAATTTTTCGCAAGATCTAAATGAGTTTAAACACAATGCTCGACACAGTCATCTCATTGAAGATGCTAACGATAACGAGTATGGCAATCAAACTGCGCAATACTGGAAAGATAAATACATGCATCTGCTCGAAGAGTATAATGAACTCTTGAAAAGTCAGAATTTGAATTTGAAAAACAAGTCTTGAAAATAGTCGCTTGAGAACCTGAAATAGCTTTCTATCTTTGCGGCCCATGGCACTCGATCAGCCCCAAGAAGAAACTGGCTCAGAGATGAGTTTTCTCGACCACCTCGAAGCACTTCGCTGGCATTTGGTGCGTTCTTCCATTGCCGTTTTTGTTTTCGGAACCATCGCTTTTGTTTATAAGGATATCATTTTTGATGGCATTTTATTGGCTCCGAAGTACAACGACTTTCCTACCTATCGATTTTTCTGTTGGTTATCTAACCAGCTTTTCCATGACGATAGTATTTGCATGGGTGATTTAAATTTCGAACTCATAAGCATCAGCATGGCGGGTCAGTTTACTGCTCATTTAACAATTGCAATTGTATCCGGAATTATTTTAGCATTCCCGTATTTGCTTTGGGAGATTTGGCGCTTTATTAAACCGGCTCTTTATAACAATGAGCGGCAACATGCCAATGGACTCATTTTTTGGGGGACTTTTTTATTCTTTTTGGGAATTTCATTTGGATATTATGTAATCACCCCACTCAGCGTTTACTTTTTCGGAAATTACCAAGTGAGTGCATTGGTGGCTAATCAAATTGGATTAAATAGTTTTATTTCAACGGTGGTAACATCCACTTTTGGAAGCGGGCTTGTATTTGAGCTTCCCATTGTGATTTATTTTCTGGCTAAAATTGGTTTGGTTGGTCCGGCTTCCTTAAGAGCTTCACGCAAAATCTCCTATGTAATTATCCTAATTGTTGCCGCTATCATAACACCTCCCGATGTTACAAGTCAAATCATTGTGTCCATTCCGCTGTTTCTTCTTTATGAAGTGAGCATCTTAATAGCAGCGCGAATCGAAAAGAATAAATTATCTTAGTCTTTGTCTTGATAATTAACTTCTATTATAGACAAGAATATCTTACTTTTGAATCTTATTTTACTACCATGATGTTATCTGTTTTGCTTCAATTTCTCAGCCCAGGTCATATTTTTATAATTGCTGCAGCTGTGTTACTTTTATTCGGAGGGAAAAAAATACCTGAATTAATGAAAGGTATCGGACAAGGCATTCGCGAATTTAAGGATGCTAAAGACGGTAAGAACGACGAACAATTGCCTGAGAATAAGAACTGATTGCAAATTTCCATTTAGCCTATGTATTTATCGCTGGCCGAAACCCGCTCTGCAATTGCCGACGGATCAACGACCATGGAGGCTGTAACGCGCCATTACTTAAAAACCATTCAAGAAAAATCTGAATTAAACGCTTTTTTAGAGGTGTTTGAAGAGGATGCATTGCAACAATCTATTGCCATCGACCAAAAATGGAAGGGCGGAAATGTGGGTAAGTTGGCCGGAATGGTAATTGGCTTAAAAGACAATCTATGTTATAAAGGTCATCAGGTTTCAGCCTCAAGTAAAATACTTGAGGGATTCGAGTCGCTTTACTCTGCAACTGTAGTTCAGCGACTTATTGATGAAGATGCTGTTATTATTGGACGATTGAATTGCGACGAGTTTGCAATGGGTAGCTCCAATGAGAATTCGGCCTTTGGCCCGGTAAAACATCCGCTCGATTCTTCTCGCGTTCCCGGTGGTTCATCAGGAGGTTCTGCCGCTGCGGTTGCAGCAGGTTTATGTCTTGCAACTTTAGGATCGGATACGGGTGGTTCCATTCGTCAACCTGCTTCTTTTTGTGGAATTGTTGGGTACAAACCCACTTACGGTTTGGTTTCCCGCTGGGGATGTATTGCGTATGCCTCGTCTTTCGATCAAGTTGGTCCAATGACGAACAATGTTGAAGATTGCGCACTGATCATGGAAGTGATTGCGGGTCCCGATGAATTCGACTCTACCATGTACCAAAAACCGGCAGCTTCTTTTTCGAATGAATTAAAAGCTGATGGAAAATACCGCATTGCATACATACGAGATTACGTCGAAAATGAAGGGTTAGACCCCGAAATTCGTACTCGATTGATGGAGCTCACTGAGCAGTTAAAAGCCGATGGACATACAGTTACCGCTGTAGATTTCCCATTTCTAGACTATGTAATTCCGGCTTACTATGTTTTAACAACTGCCGAAGCTTCTTCAAATTTATCACGCTACGACGGTATTCACTATGGATATCGCAGTAAGAATGCGACAGATTTGGAATCAACGTATAAATTATCGCGTTCCGAAGGTTTTGGAGCTGAAGTAAAACGCAGAATCATGCTTGGTACGTTTGTTTTGAGTTCGGGGTATTATGATGCATATTACTCGAAAGCGCAAAAAGTTCGTCGCATCCTTCGTGATCGCACGCAATCCATTTTTGAGAATAACGATTTTATTTTATTGCCAAGTACACCCAGCACTGCATTCAAATTAGGAGAACGAAGTGCTGATCCAATTAAAATGTATTTAGAGGATATTTATACCGTTCAAGCAAATTTATGTGGAGTTCCGGCTGTATCATTGCCGCTCGGGAAGCATAGTAATGGTTTGCCATTCGGTGTTCAATTGATGGCAAACACAAACCACGATTCTCAATTGATGGCATTTTCATCGCGGTTGATGAATGAATGGAAATAAACAATCTTGTTGTGAACAAAATTGTGTTGAATTTTCAGTGAACCCTTCGCTTTTGTGGTAAAAAAACAACTAGGTTTGGAATATACGCTTTCGCCCTTATTAGAATTCGGTGAATTTGATATACTAAGTTTTTATTGATTTCGTTTTTGATTTACGCATGCGTTTAAAAGCTCTTTTTTCCGGACTTTTCTTGCTGTTGGTAAGCATCGCTTTTCCGCAAAAGAGAACCTATGTTTCTTCGCGAGACTCCTCCATTCGGCTATTGGCTGATGATCCTATTGCGGCTCAGCTAGATAGTCTCGCTTACTTGAAATTGTTCGAGACCTCTCGTTATAACGGAGAAGTAGGCCGGCCAGGAAGTTTCGGTTTTTCACCCGACTCAGTTCCCATTTATTCTTCACAGATACTTGCGGAGCGCATTGCCAAGATGGACGCGATGTCGCCTTTTAAACTCATTTACAACGAGGAAGTAAAAGCATACATCAATATGTACTCTATCCGGAAACGCAATCAGGTATCGCGCATGATTGGTCTTTCTGAATTGTACTTTCCACTTTTTGAAGAGACCTTGGCAAAATATAAAATGCCACTTGAATTAAAATACCTCGCCATTGTAGAATCGGCTTTAAATCCCGCAGCCCGCTCCCGTGTTGGGGCTCAGGGCCTTTGGCAATTCATGTACGGAACGGGAAAGATGTTCAAACTCAATATCAATAGTTATGTAGATGAACGTTGCGACCCAATAAAATCGACGGAAGCCGCTTGTTTGTATATGAAATACCTGTATTCCATTTACAAAGATTGGTCATTGGTTCTTGCTGCATATAATAGCGGACCAGGAAATGTAAACAAAGCAATTCGTCGTTCAGGTGGAAAAACTAACTACTGGGATCTTCGTCCTTTTTTACCCAAAGAAACCGCGGGA
>JBBALS010000089.1:0-7175 GCA_040402915.1 Flavobacteriales bacterium | reverse complement strand
ATTGGCAACAAGTATGGGATGGATTATTCTGGAGATTTATGCATACCCATAGAGATTTTTTCTTGCAGAATCCAAGACTTGGAATGTTAGTGAGAACTTTCGATAAAATGGATTCTGAAAAACAACGAATCCATCTTTCAAACGCATCTAGCTATTTAAATCAATTAGATACAAACTGACAATTGCCTCTAATACAAAGATAGAGGTAGGTAATGCCCCCAAATTCATATCTAGATGCCAGACAGAGTTAAGCAGGTAAAAGTGGGGTGGGAGAGTCCAGGCGGCGAGGTAGCGTTTCGCCATTTACACGATAATGATTTAGTTAAGCAGGATCGGCGAAAGAATGCGGATCGAAAAAAATAGCGGACTTTATTTTAGAAACTAGAACAATAGTCAATCGGTTTTTTTCGATGCGGGCTGTAGCATCGGCTGGACTTGATCTTTTGGTTACTTTTCTATCAAGAGAAAAGTGACAAAAAAGCCAAGCAACGCATAAGAACTCCACTTGAAAAATACTGAAACTCGTTTCGATTTTTAAAAGCGTTGCTCAGGCAAAGTTCGGAGGATTTAATTAGACTTTCAATCGTGCTGTTTAAAACATCGCGTAAACCAATCCCAAACTTATGGTTGCGCTCGAAACGATTGAAATAGCATGAAACATTTAATTGAATAAATTGGTCCTATTCAATTAGTACTTGAAAATACGAGCATGTTGAATGCCTGTTTTTCCATTAACTAGAATGATATAAAGGCCATTCGAAACTCCACTGAAATCAATCATTCCTGGAAGAATATTAACATCTACATTCCGGCCGGAAGAATCGTAAACTCGAACATCTTCCGCATTTGCATAGTTGAAATATACCAAACCATTGCTCGGATTCGGATATGCAATTAAATGAGAATTATGTGTTAGCGGAATTCCTGTTGTATTGGTAATCAGATTGTATTTCAAAAGATAGCCATCAAGTCCACTTCCAGCGCGCTGAATTATAGTGTCCGACTCGGGAAATAACGGTAATAGCGTATTGCTAAATTGACCCGATTGATAAACATACGTTCCACGCGAAAGTATGTCACTACCCAATTGATCTCCATTTCCTCCTTGTTCGAAGTATTGCATCAACGTGAAATCATTCATGTATCGCAACGTAAATGAATTGGTTGAATCACCCGAACTAACGGAATAGGTTAGGGCAGTAGGTTCAAGATCAACATCGCCTTTGTAATATCCGTTAACAAGAAAGGAATTGTCTGGACCTTTAACAATACGATTAATTGTAGATGTAAGCGTTTGGCTTCCTAGCAATAAACCTGCATTTGAAAGTACTCCATTCGCTGTATACTTTAATAAAAATGGAGCGGCATTACTTCCTGTTTTCGTAAGTGTATTAATTGCAAAACCCGGATCTACATCCATACTAGAACTGTTCATGCTTCCCGCCAAAACAATTCCGCCATCGTCGCCCACAAGTAAGGAATTTCCAATATCGAGCGAAGTTCCTCCAACAGAAAATCCCCAAGAAAGTGATCCATCATTTTGAGAATAACGAATCAGAAATGCATCCGAAACAGCTGTTAAATTATACGTGCCAGCGCCCGGTAGAATGTCGGCCGTTCCACCAAGCATTCCGGTAGAATACACAAAGCCATCGCTTCCTAAAGCAATATCGGATATAAAATCAATGGCCGGAGTTTGAGAACCAATTACGTTCATCCAAATTAGTTGGAGGTCACCATAATATCGTCCCACAAAACAATCGCCTGAATTTTGGAAAGAGGTTTGGGGATATGTTCCGCCACCAAAATCGAAATCTACAGCTTGAGAAAATTGTCCACCAATGAAAACATCATTATACTGATCAATTCTAATGGAACGAATATCAATTGAACCTCCACTGGTTAAATCGCGGTATTCCATGAGAGCCCCCGTTTCGCCATTGTAACGAGCCAGAAATCCTTCAAGCGCATTGCTCGGATTGGAACTTGCGCTTTGAACAGAATCGCTTGGGTCGAAATCGAAGGTTCCTTGAAAACGTCCCGACATCAAAATATTACCACCAGTGTCGGTAGCGATTGCAGAAACTTGATCGTTGTTGGAACTACCAATTCCAATTTGCCAAAGCAATGTTCCGTCAGAAGCATATTTTGATAAATAAATATCTTGGAAGCCATAGCTCGGAAGTGAACCTAATGGAGCTGTGTAAACTCCCGAGGCAAAAACATTTCCGGTTGAGTCGAGCGCAATACGTTGGCAATTATCAGAAGATGCTCCTCCAATTGCTTTTCCCCATTCAAACTGTTGGGCGTGT
This sequence comes from Flavobacteriales bacterium, assembly GCA_040402915.1. Taxonomy (GTDB): domain Bacteria; phylum Bacteroidota; class Bacteroidia; order M30B66; family M30B66; genus CALQRR01. The sequence goes on along the minus strand of JBBALS010000089.1, from coordinate 4,863 downwards.
AAAGAAATGGTTGTGAGCAATATTAGAAAAGTGATTTTAAAAATATTCATCAAGTAGGCAGAAGATTGAGCTGCGGAAATTAGCAATGAATTATGAGTATTTGTATCGATAAAGATAAAGAAATTAAGACGAGATGTTGATAAGTATTAAATGTGGTTTTAATTTGGGATAGATGAACAGTTAAATCAAACAGTTATTTTTTGATTTTCATTTTAAAATACTGTTTCTACGTGATCGTTTTTATGAATTAAACATCGCGCTTCTTTACTTAGATTTGCAATTCGAAAAAACACGATGAACATAGTAGAAGAACTTCGTTGGAGAGGATTGCTCCACGACATTATGCCCGGAACAGAGGACTTACTTAGCAAAGAACAAGTAAGTGCCTATATCGGATTCGATCCAACTGCCGAATCTTTGCACATTGGATCCTTGGTTCAAATTATCTTGTTAATGCATTTGCAGCGCCATGGACATTTACCTATTGCCTTGGTTGGCGGAGCAACTGGTATGATTGGAGATCCATCGTTTAAAGCCGAAGAACGCAAAATGCTCAACGAAGAAACCCTTGCTAAAAATGTGGCAGGAATTGAAGCACAACTTCGCCGTTTTTTGGATTTCGAAAAAGGAGCAATGCTCGTAAATAATTACGATTGGTTTAAGGATTTCAGCTTGCTCGATTTTATGCGCGAAGTAGGTAAGCATATTTCGGTGAACTATATGATGGCCAAAGATTCGGTGAAAAAGCGTCTCGAAACAGGGATTTCCTTCACCGAGTTCAGTTATCAATTGATTCAGGGCTACGATTTTTACTGGCTTTGGAAAAATAAAAACGTGAAACTTCAAATAGGAGGTTCCGATCAATGGGGAAATATTGTCACAGGAACGGAGTTGATTCGCCGCATGAGTGGGGGAGTAGCATTCGCATTAACGGTTCCCCTTGTTACCAAAGCCGACGGAAGTAAATTTGGGAAAACCGAACAAGGCAATGTTTGGTTAGACGCGAGACTTACAAGTCCGTATGCTTTTTACCAGTTCTGGCTCAATGCTTCCGATGAAGATGCCGAAAAATACATTCGTATTTTTACGTTCTTGAATCAGGATGAATGTGAATCTCTAATCATCCAACAACGCGAACAACCGCATTTGAGGATATTACAAAAGCGATTAGGTCAGGAAGTAACGGAATTGGTTCATGGAAAAGCTGAATACGAAGCAGCTATTGCAGCCACCGAAATTCTATTTGGAAATGGAACCTCTGAACAACTGGCTTCTATGTCGGAAACTCTTTTGTTGCAAGTGTTTGAAGGGGTCCCTCAATTTACAATTTCGCATTCTGAAATTGAAGCAGGTATTCCAGTAATAGAATTGCTTGCAACAAAAACTCAGATCATGCCATCCAAAGGTGAAGCGCGTAAAATGATCGAACAAAATGCAATCTCCATCAATAAATCAAAGTTTGCAGATTCTTCGGGTATCGTTAAACTTGATTCATTAATTCGGGATAAATATATTCTCGTGCAAAAAGGCAAAAAGAACTATTACTTAGTAATTGTTTCTTGATATGCGCATCATCGATAGTATTCCTCATCCGCAATTGCGCATCAGTATTTTCAGTATGAATGATAAATACTTGGTGAAATTTGAAGCCGGCCCATACGAACAAACATATAAATTCGACCACGACTCGGTTGCTGGTTTGGAAGATTTAAAATCGAAGGTGGATGATGCTTTTTTGGAAAATATTGCATCTATTTTTAAGCAGATGCATACCAATAATGCTTGGAACTAATATGCGGAACTTTGCTTTAGTTTTCCCAATAACCCAAAATTTTGATTTGAAAAATCTCCCAATTCAGGTTTTTTCATCACTTGTTCAAATAAACAGTAGATTTGACCAACGATGCATTGATTTCTAAAATTAAAATTTAATAATTGCTTCTATTTTAGATTAATTATCATAAAACAGAAAATCACTAAATTCTTTCAAAATAATTAAAATGGTTAAAATTCTTTTTTTGTCAACATTTATTGTTGCGGTCTCTGTAGTTTACGTTTGGATTTTTAGATTCGATAATGTTGTGACAGAATTCAAACGTTTTGGGCTCAACGATTTGGTTCGAAATTTTGTAGGTGTTTCTAAAATTTCATTAGCAACATCCTTAATAATTAGTGTTTATTATTCACACAATACGCTCCTCATTATATCAGCTTCCCTCATGGCTTTGTTTATGTTTGGAGCACAAGCATTTCACTTTAGAATTCGTAACACCTTTGTAAAGCATCTGCCATCATTTCTTTTGTTGGTTCTGTGTATTGTAATTATTGCAAATTCAATAAAATAAGGTGCTTTTAATCAATAAAATTTGTGTTCTAGTATCGAGCATTTCTTTTTTCATATATGTGATAGCTTACTTTATCAATCCGCATATGAAAAATGAGTTCAAAAGGTTTGGTATTGAAAAGTTGGGCTTGTTAACAATAGTTCTCGAATTCCTTGGAGCACTTGGCTTATTGCTTGGCTTATATTTTAAAATCTTACTCTTAGTTTCTTCACTGGGTCTTTCTACACTGATGTTTTTTGGTCTTTTAACGCGAATAAAATCAAAAGATACTATTTGGGTATCTCTTCCAGCTTCCTTTTTCATGGTATTGAATGCTTATATTTTTTGGGTGTCAATTGATTGATAAAGAAAATTAGGTAGTTCATTAAAATTTTACTGTTTACAAACTCAGCAGATCAATAATTTTGAGGACAATATTTCAAATATCAAAAACATGTTTGGTTGAAATCTTCATGGAATCTCATTTGCCAAGTTCCTTTGAATCATCTAAGTTTGGGGCATAGAAAAAAAGACGCATGAAATTACTTCAAGACAAAGTAGCCATTATCACAGGTGCAACACGCGGAATTGGTCGTGGAATCGCATTGAAATTTGCAGAACAAGGTGCAAACATCGCATTTACCTATTTATCGAGCGCCCAAAAAGCAGCCGAACTCGAAGCCGAACTTCAAGCATTTGGTATTAAAGCCAAAGGATATAACTCAGATGCAGCGGTTTATGCAGCAGCCGAAGAATTAGTAAACGCAGTTGTAGCCGAATTTGGAACATTGCATATTGTTGTCAATAATGCCGGAATTACGAAAGATGGTTTGTTGATGCGCATGAGCGAAGAGCAATGGGATGCTGTGATTCATACCAATTTGAAATCGGTTTTCAATTTGACGAAAGCTGCCATCAAACCTATGTTGAAAAACAAATACGGATCAATCATCAATATGAGTTCGGTTGTTGGTGGAAGTGGAAATGCTGGTCAAGCAAACTATGCTGCATCCAAAGCAGGTGTTGAAGGATTTACCAAATCGGTTGCGCAAGAATTGGGTTCTCGGAATATTCGCAGTAATGCTATTGCTCCCGGATTCATTGAAACCGAAATGACAGCCGAGCTTAACGATGATATCAAGAGCAAGTGGATTGAAGGAATTCCGATGAAGCGCATCGGCACGCCAGAAGATGTTGCGAATGCGGTTGTTTTTCTAGCTTCCGATATGTCGGCTTATGTAAATGGGCAAGTATTAAACGTTTGCGGAGGAATGAGCACCTAGTTCTCAAACTCCCTATTATCACATACGTTAATTAAAAGATTTTGAGTTTCGAATTCGTTTTCCAATATCCTGCTTGGTTCCTGCTTTTTTGCCTGGTTCTTGGATTTCTTTATGCCTGGATTCTTTATCGCAAAGGAACCTCGCTGAAGGAAGCAAAAGTCTGGATTAAACCATTGGTATTTGGGCTACGATTTATTTCAGTTGCTCTTATTGCTTTTTTACTGCTTTCTCCACTCATAAAGTTGATTTCAAGGAAGAGTGAAAAACCGGTCATTCTCTTTATTCAGGATAATTCAGGTTCTATTTCTTTGGTTAAAGATTCTGCATTCTATCGAAAGCAATATCCCGAATTGATTGAAGAATTGCGCTCCAAAATGGAGGAGCAATTTGAATTCCGGTCCTATAGTTTCGATGATCGTTTAATTGATTCGTTTCGCTTAGATTATTCAGGAAAGGAAACCGACATTTCGGCGGCGATTAGCGAAATAAACACGCGCTATTTAAATCGTAATGTAGGTGCTGTGATTCTGGCAAGCGACGGGATTTTCAACAAAGGAACCAATCCATTATACATTAACAACGAACTCAAGGCTCCCATTTATACGGTTGCACTTGGCGATACGGCAATTCAACGCGATTTGCTGATTAGTAAAATTAATCACAACCAATTAGCATACTTAAATAACATATTTCCGGTTGAAGTTGTTGTAAATGCCAACAAGCTTTCTGGAAAACCTTCGGTATTAAAAATTGAACGCGATGGAGTTGTCTTGGCAACGCAAACTATTCAAATTTCAGGCGATTCGTACGTTCAGTCTTTTCCATTCCAACTCAAAGCCGATAAGTCGCGCGTGCAGCGTTACAAAGTCTCTGTGAGTCCTGTTGCTGCTGAATATACGATCGCAAATAATGTCCGAGATTTCTTCATCGAGGTGATCGACAGCAGGCAAAAAGTGTTGGTTTTAGCCAATGCCCCGCATCCCGATATTGCTGCCATCCGTCAAAGTTTACAATCAAACGAGAACTATGAAGTGGAAGTGAAACTCGCGAATGAATTTTCCGGTTCGCTCAAGCCATACAGTCTGGTTATTTTACACGAGCTCCCAAGTAAGACCAATTTGGCGCAACGCATTATTCAAGAACTTGATAATTCAAATATCCCCACGTGGTTTATTGCAGGAAACGAAACGTTAACCGGTTTACTCAATCCTGTTCAATCCTTGGTTCAATTTTCAGGAGGTAAGGGTTCAATGAAT
>JBBALS010000088.1:0-7263 GCA_040402915.1 Flavobacteriales bacterium | reverse complement strand
AGTTCGAAATTTCGGCATCCGATTACGATGCGAATCGCCACTTTTTCTTGAGTCAGTATTTCAAAGACCGATACGATCAGTCGATGAGTACCCTGCCCAATGTAACTTCACCATTCAACGTTACTCGGATGGAGGTATACATAACCAACCGAACGTATGCTACTACCAACGTCCGAAATATTGCTGCATTTGCAGATTTGGGAGAAGCGAATTCTGCCTATTTCAATGGAGGCATTGTTTCTCCAACTGCCGTTCAACCGGGTGCAACCCAAAATTCACCACCTCGAAACGAGAACAACAATTTAGAAGCGGCTCAACTCATTGCGCAATATCCTCTTTTCAGAACAAAAGCAAATGAAATCCTAAATCAAAATCCACAGTTTGTTCCGGCTGTCGATTATGAATACTTGCAAAATGCACGATTATTAAGTCCAACAGAATACTCATTCAACCCATTATTAGGTTATGTTTCCTTGAATCAGGCATTGAATTCAGATGAGGTTTTATCGGTTGCATATCAATATACTGTAAACACCTCTCAAGGTCAGCAAGTGAATCAGGTTGGTGAATTTTCGACTGACGTTCAAGGAGCCAATATTTTGGTTTTGAAGATGTTGAAAAGCACGCAGGTATTCACCAAAAAACCGATCTGGGATTTGATGATGAAAAACGTGTATTCTTTAAATGGATACCAAATTAGTCGTGATAACTTCAAACTAAATTTATTATACCAAGATGAGCAGACGAGTGTAAAAATGAATGTGATTCCGGAAGGGATCAACGTAAAAGGAAAAATCCTTTTGCAACTTTTCAACCTCGATCGACTCAACAACCAAAACGATCCGCAACCCGACGGATTTTACGATTTCATTGAAGGAAAAACGATTCAAGCTGATAAAGGTCGAATTATTTTCCCAATGCGCGAACCGTTTAAGAAATTCATCCGAAGCAAGTACATTCAGCCCGATGAAAATCCATTGGCAAACCGTTATGCTTTTGATTCATTGTATGTAACAACAAAACCATTGGCGCAGCTCGATGCTCAGCACAATCGTTTTTATATTCAAGGTTCGTATCAATCGGCTTCAGGTTCGGAAATTTCATTGAATGCGATGAATGTGCCGCAAGGTTCGGTAACGGTTACTGCAGGTGGATTACCATTAGCTGAAAACGTTGATTATACTGTTGATTATGCATTGGGGCGCGTTCGGATAATCAACCAAGGCTTACTCAATTCTCAAACTCCCATTAGTATATCACTCGAAACAAATACCCTATTTGCCATTCAAAGCAAGCGTTTGATGGGTGCACATTTCGATTATAAAATCTCTAAAGATTTTGGTTTAGGCGCCACCATCATGAATATGAGTGAGCGTCCAATGACCCAGAAAATCAATATTGGCGATGAACCCATCAACAATACCATCATGGGAATTGATGGAAATTATAAAAGCGATTCTCGTTTTTTAACCCGACTTATTGATAAACTCCCGTTTTACAGTACCAAAGAAACATCAACTATTACGGCAAATTGGGAAGCGGCGAAACTCATTCCAGGCCATTCTAAAGTTATTGGGAAAGACGGACTTTCTTATATCGATGACTTTGAAGGCGCCGAATCTTCCATCGATATTCGAAGTTTTGGAAATTGGTTTTTGGCTTCCACGCCCAGCGGGCAAAATAATTTATTGAAAGAAGGTTCCTTATTCGATGACCGCAGATATAACCACAACAGAGCTAAGATTAATTGGCATACAATTGATCCTTTGTTCTCGCGCGACGGTAGCACAACGCCCGACAATGTGAAAAATTCGCCCATGCAGAGTCATAACTTCATGCGGCAAATTGTGGAAACGGAAATATTTCCAAATAAAGCAAGGCCTAATGGACAAGTGCAAATTATGCCCGTGTTGGATTTGCATTTCAATCCCAACTTGCGTGGACCGTATAATTTTGTAGTGAATGATAATCCGTATGCGAAAGGGTTAAATGCAGATGGCTCATTAAAAGACCCTCGAACACGCTGGGGTGGAATTATGCGACGCATCGAAACCAACGATTTTGAATCGGCCAATATCGATTACATCGAATTTTGGATGATGGATCCCTTCGCTAATGGAAATGGCCCAGGTACTGCTCTCAACAGCGGAACAGGAGGAGATTTCTTCATAAATATTGGTAACATTTCGGAAGACATTTTACGTGATGGTCAGCAATCGTTTGAAAACGGAATTCCTGTAACGCCCGAAAACACCAATGTTGCTTATACCACTTGGGGAAAACATCCTACTGCTCCTCCTTTGGTTCGTGCATTCGATAATAACCCAACTAGCCGTCCATTGCAAGATGTTGGTTTGGATGGTTTAGCAAACGATTCAGAACGTGTATTTTTTCAAGATTATTTAACAGAAGCTCAAAGTGTTTTAACTGCCGATGCATACACACAATTACAAGCCGATCCATCGAGCGATGATTATCGATTCTTTCGAAGTTCTGAATGGGATTCTCAATCGGCCGACATCTTAACACGTTATACCTTATACAACGGATTAGAAAACAATTCCCGTTTGGGAGAAGATCCCATTGAATCGTATCCAACTGCAAGCACTCCACTTCCCAATATTGAAGACATTAACAGTGATAATACACTAAGTACTTCGGAAGCATATTTTCAATACAAATTAAGTCTGCGGCCGCAAGACATGGTTGTTGGACAGAATTACATCATCGACAAAGTTCCAGGAAAAGGCGAGTTGGTTGATGGTAAAGCAATCGATGTTACTTGGTACCAATTTCGTGTGCCGATTCGGAGTTATACCAATAAAGTTGGGACAATCAGTGATTTCCGTTCGATACGTTTTATGAGGATGTTTTTCCATGACTGGCAAGAACAAGTGGTGGTACGTATGGCTCGACTTGAACTTGTTCGCGCAGAATGGCGTCGATTTGATTACAGTTTGAAAGAACCCGGATTATTCATCGGTAATGATTTAAACACCCAGTTTCAAGTATCAACCGTTAACATTGAGGAAAACGGAGATAAAACTCCAGTAAACTATGTGCTTCCTCCACAAATTCGTCGTGAAGTTGATGTTACAACAACCAATTTGCAACAGCTCAATGAGCAATCGCTTCAAATGCGTGTATGTAATTTGGAAGATGGAGATGCGCGGGCAGTTTTCAAAAACACCAATTTGGATATTCGTCCATACCGCAGAATTCGCATGGAGGTTCATGCTGAATCGATGAATAATAACCAATGGCCCGACAATCAATTAACAGCATTTATTAGATTTGGAACCGATTTCGTAAATAACTATTACGAATATGAAATTCCATTAAAGCGCTGTGTTGATGGTACATCGAACCCGGAAGACATTTGGAACAACAGTTTTAATTTCTTGTTGGAATCCTTGACCAATGCTAAGATTGAACGGAACACCCAACTTTTAAGCAACCCCAATGTAAAATACAACATTCCGTTTTATGTTCAAGACCCGAATCAGCCGGAGAACCGAATTACCGTTGTGGGTGTTCCTCAGATTTCGGGAGTTAAAACGATGATGATTGGGATTCGTAATCCGCAAAACGATGAGATCAATCCTTGGCCAGATGATGGATCCGTTGGTTGTGCCGAGATTTGGGTAAATGAACTTCGCGTTTCCGATTATTTTGAATCGGGAGGATGGGCTGCTAATGCACGCGTAACAGCAAAACTTGCAGATTTAGGGACAGTTGCATTGGCGGGTAGTCGGACTACATTTGGATTCGGGAGTATTGAGAAAAAACCGGCTGACAGGGCACGTTCCAATACGACAACCTACAGTTTAATTAGTAATTTGGAATTAGCGAAATTCTTTCCAAAAACATGGAATTTATCGATTCCACTCTATTGGGAATTGGGTGAGAATATTAGTAACCCTCAGTTCAATCCATTGGATGCCGACGTGAAATTTCAACGTGCGTTGGATTATCAACCAACAAGTGGTGCGCGCGATTCTCTGAAACAACTTTCACAGGTTTACACAAAAAGGCGGAGCATTAACTTTACAAATGTTCGCAAAAACAAAAGTCAAGGTGCTACCAAATCGCATTTCTACGATGTTGAGAATTTAGATTTCACGTATGCTTTTTCAGATAATTTCCAACGTTCTCCTCAGGTTGAATTCAATTACACCAAAAACATCGATGTTGGTTTAGGATATACCTTCGCACCAAAAGCAAAATCCTGGGAACCATTCAAGAAGGCAAAGATTTTCGAGAAAACGAAAGCTTTCGATTTAATTAAAGATTTCAATATTGGCCTTACTCCTTCCCGATTGGCTTTTCGATCGGACATTGCACGTGATTTCAACTCTCAAAAACTGCGAAATACCTCTGATATCGCATTGCTGAAAATAGACACGACTTTTTTCAAATCATTTACTTGGAATCGGGTGTATGATATCAAATTCCCATTAACTAAATCACTCCAACTCGATTTCATGGCCACCAACCAGAGTCGTGTGGATGAAGAACCGGGTGCAATTAACACCGCTTCTAAAAGAGATTCCGTAATGAGAAACCTCAAAAGCGGGGGACGTAATACCAATTATCAGCATACATTCAATGCGGCTTATACCATTCCATTTTCGAAAATGCCCATCTTGAATTGGATTTCAGGAAATGTGGCTTATGGCTCAACATATTCCTGGGTTGCAGCCCCATTGGTTCGCGATTCTGTGAACATCAATAGTTTCGCAAAAAATCCATTTGGAAATACCATTACCAATTCCAATAGCATCAATACAAGTGGCCAAGCAAACCTCACACAACTTTATAACAAAGTTCCATTTCTGAAAAAAGTAAATCAGAAGAAACCGAAAAACGCAAAAGATAAAAAGCCAAAGAAAAAGCCAATAGATCCTAAAGATCCAAAGGCGAAGAAAGATTCAACCGAAAAGAAAGAAACAAAATTCGATATTGTTCTTCAAAATGCAGCGAAATTCTTGATGATGCTGAAAAGTGTTTCTGCAACATACACCGAAACCAATGGAACAGGATTGCCTGGTTTTGTGAATTCTGGGAAGTACATTGGGCGCGATTGGAAAAGCGGCACTCCAACAACCGGATTTTTGTTTGGAAGTCAGACAGATATTCGAGCATTGATGGTCGAGCGCGGTGCTTTAACACGTGATACAACATTCAACAATGCGTTTACCAAGACGCTTTCTCAAAACCTCACATGGAATGCAACTGTTGAACCTTTACCTGGTTTGCGTATTACCATCAATGGAAATAGAACGTATTCCGAAAATTTCAGTACAATTTATAAATACAATGAGAATACTAAACAGTTCCAAGAAATCAGCACATTAAAAACAGGAACGTTTAGCATGTCAACCAATACCTGGGGAACGGCTTTCGAGAAACTGGATAATAATTTACATAGTTCACAAAATTTCCAACGATTCCTTGATAACCGAAATGCAATTGCAACACGACTTTCTACAAATACGATTAATTCTTCTACCAATTACCCAACTGGATTTGGAAGCACGCAGCAAGATGTATTGTTGTATTCATTCATGTCGACCTATATGGGAAATGATCCAACGCGGCAGGATTTAACACTCTTCCCTAAAATCCCTAAACCCAACTGGCGAATTACATACGATGGTTTGAGTAAACTCGAATTCTTCAAAAAATACTTCAAGACTATTTCCTTGAGTCATTCGTATCGTTCTACTTTCAACATTGGTTCATTTACTACGAACTTATTGGCACTTCAAGATCCTAATTCAATAGATCAAACCGGCAATATTATTCCCCAATTAAGCATTTTGATGGCCTCCATATCTGAGCAATTTGGTCCGATGTTAAATGTGGATATGACTTGGAAAAACAGTTTGATTACCAAGTTTGAGGCGCGTAAAACTCGCGATTTATCAATTAGTCTTCAGAACTCACAGATTACTGAGGTAAACGGAAAAGAATTCACTATTGGTTCGGGTTATATTTTCAATAATGTAGAACTTCCATTTAAAGTGATGGGCTCGAATAAGAAAATCAAAAGCGATTTAAACTTCCGTTGTGATGTAACCATTCGAACCAATAAAACAGTCGTTCGAAAAATCCCAGTTGAAGGAGAAACCATTTTCGACCCGATTCTTTCAGCAGGACAGCAGAATATCACTATTAAAACCACCGCCGATTACGTTGTAAATCAAAAGTTTACTATCCGACTATTCTTCGACCGCACATCCAATAAACCATTTATATCTAATCAATTTCCGAATTCTAATACCAGTTTTGGCTTGAGTCTTCGGTTTACACTTAACCAATAAAACACACGGATTTTAAAGGCAGTATTTCTTTGAGAATTTGCACCTTGCCCACAAAACACGTAGGTTTGAAACAAAATTAAAAATCATGAATTTTCCAGAAAATCTTTTTTACACCAAAGATCACGAATGGGTTCGCATTGAAGGCGAAATCGCTGTAGTAGGAATCACTGAATTTGCCCAAAGTGAGTTGGGTGATATTGTATTTGTTGAAATTGACACCGTTGGCGAATCGATCGATTCTGAACAAGTTTTCGGTTCGGTTGAAGCAGTAAAAACCGTTTCGGATTTATTTATGCCAATTTCTGGTGAAATCACTGAATTTAACGGACTCCTAGAAACAGCTCCAGAAACAGTGAATAGCGATCCTTATGGAGATGGCTGGATGGTGAAAGTTAAAATGACTAACGCTGACGATATTTCAAACCTATTATCGGCTGCCGATTACAAAGCACTTATCGGACACTAAGTTGAAAGGCAGGTATATTTTACCAGCAATTATTTGGACATTCGTTGTTACCGTTTTAACACTTATGCCCGGAAAAGATTTGCCGGAAATAAACCTGATTAACTTTGATAAGTTTGCGCATATTGGAGTCTTTGGATTGTTAAATCTCTTGTATTTGAGATGGCAACGATTCGGTCTTGAAAAAGGAATTTCAGCATGGAAAGTATCGTTCATTGTGATCCTTTACAGCGGTTTGATTGAATTGCTTCAAGGCATTTTTTACGTTGATCGATTTGCGGATTGGGCGGATTTTGCTGCTAATACTTTGGGATGTTTACTCGCTTGGGTTCTACTTCCTTTTTCACCCAAATTTTTACGATAAGTCATTATTCCTAATTTTGAGTCTGAACCGAATATGGGAACTATATTAAAAAACTACAATCCTGCAATAAGTCCAACAATCGATCAAGTTGGTGTTGAAGAACGATGTGC
>JBBALS010000087.1:1537-7336 GCA_040402915.1 Flavobacteriales bacterium | reverse complement strand
TCTGATGAATCCGTTTTTGCATGACCCAAGAAAGAATGGAATTGATTATCGACATAAAATACGATTGCTTACAAACCTAAGTAAAAAGAACTATCTAGCAAGTTAAAGCTTGGATTGAACGATTATTATTTGCTTAAAAAATTAATCATTTCATTCAATGATTTCCCATTAAACAAAAAGTTATTCGTTAGTCCACCTTTTCGCGCCACATATACCCCGTAATGCATATCGGAATACCCTTCTTTTTTATGAGCATCGGGATTAATCGAAATCGGTACACCTTTTTCCATGCAATAAGGAATCCAGCGCCAGTCAATATCGAGGCGATAGGGGTGAGCATTCAATTCCATGATAACTCCGTTGGCTGCGCATGCATCAATCACTTTCTTGTAATCGATTGGATATCCTTTTCGAGAAAGCAAAAGCCGCCCAGTTGGATGTCCGAGTATGGTTGTGTATGGATTTTCGATGGCGGTGATTAATCGTTTTGTTGCACGATCGATGTCCATATTAAGAATCGAATGCACCGAAGCAACTATCAAATCGAACGTTTCTAGAATTTCGTTCGGGTAATCCAAGAATCCATCGCTTAGGATATCACTTTCGATGCCTTTGAGGATTTTGAAAGGCCCGAGTTTCGCATTTAGCTTATCGATTTCAGCATGTTGCTGCATGACTTTTTCGATGCTCAATCCTCCTGCATAAAAGGCAGATTTACTGTGATCACACATTCCTAAATACTCCATTCCTAAATCGCGGCAAGCAATTGCCATCTCTTCGAGCGAATGAATTCCATCGCTGTATGTGCTGTGGTTGTGCAGTATTCCTCGAATGCTATTCCATTGAACCAAGTTTTCGGTTTTTATTTTGGATGATTCATCTATAAGAAGATCTCTTAATTCGGGAAGTATATATGGAAATCCGCGTTCTTCATACAATGCTTTCTCACTTTCGATGGGCTCTTCGGGATCAATATCCAATTCGGCAAGATGTTCAGCTGGGCCAGTTCTCAATAATTGTTCGCGTTCGAATTGGTCTTCTTCGCAGCAAATAAGGCACACAGAATATTTATCTGCTATTTTGATGAGGATACTTTCTTCTAAAACAGATTCTATCTGAACCTGCTCACATTTTTCCAAAAGTGATTCAACATATTCAGGATTTGATACGATGAGAAGTTCTAAATTTTCAATAACTTCCATGTAACGACGAAGTTCTCCCGTAAAAGAAATGCTCAGATTTTCGTCGAGTGTATTGATTAGGTTAATGAGTTCATTGGCCACAATTTCAGCTTCTGCAAAATGCAATTTACCCTGATTTGCCAAGCGATACTCAAGCGCGATTCTGATTGTATCTTGCGTTTTTGTCCCAAATCCTTTCAGATCTACCAAGCGGTTTTCATAACAAGCATAAAGTAATTCACCAGGCGATTCTATCCCAAGTTCTCTCCAGATGGTTGCCACTTTTTTGGGACCGATGCCTTTTACTCCCAACATTTCAATAACACCAGTCGGAGTGATTGCAGTATAATTTCGTAAGTCTTCGGTGCTTCCTGTTTCTAACAGTTCAATAATTTGTAGCGCGATACTTTTTCCAATCCCAGGTATCAATATCAATTCTTCCAAAGGCTTTCCTGCCAAAGCATCCCCGGCACGATCCACATTAAAAGCGGCATTGGTAAATGACTTTAGCTTGAAGGGATTTTCGTTATGCAGTTCTCCTAATGCAGCAATTAACTTAAGAGCTCTTGAAATTTCTTTGTTTGACATGGATGTATTGATAGGTGTTAAAAAGCAAAGACGCTTTTGAAAACCGAAATTTACAAAAGCGTCTTTTAAATTCTATGCGGAGGAATTTAGTAAACCTCCAATTCGTAAGGCAATCGTGCCTGATAGGATTTCATGGCGCGTAGATGTTCAATCTGCTGATAATAGCGATACGAATCACCCAATGTTTTCTTAAGAATTGCTTGTTCCGAATCGCCACCCAATTCTTTGATGAATTTCTGAATCGGGTCTTCGATGTATGGTAATTCTTGTATTCTGTATTTAGTAAGTCCTGCTTTTTTAGCAGCAATTTCAATGGCTTTGTCTAAACCACCAAAAACATCGACTAGTCCAATACGTTTTGCATCAGCACCAGACCAAACACGTCCTTGGGCAATGGAGTCTACATTGGCTTTGCTAATTTTTCTTCCCTCAGAAACACGTGTTATGAAGTTGTCGTAAATGCGTTCTACTTCACGCTGAATTACTTCCGATTCTTGAGCTGTAACAGCGCGTGAACTTGTCATGATATCAGCAAAAGGATTTGTTTTAACTGTATCCACTGTAACACCAATATTATTAACCATTTGTTTGGCATTGAAGAATAAACCAAAAACACCAATAGAACCGGTAATTGTATTTGGGCTAGCAACGATGGTATCGCAAGGTGCCGCAATGTAATAACCACCCGAAGCCGCTACATTTCCCATGGAAGCAATAACGGGCTTCACTTTTTTGGTTAGCATTACTTCGCGCCAAATTGTTTCAGAAGCCAACGCTGATCCACCAGGTGAATTGATTCGGAGAACAACTGCTTTCACATTGTCGTCCAAACGCGCTTTGCGAATGGCTTTCGAAAATTCGATCGATCCTACTTGGCCTTCTTTTCCTTGTCCGTCAACAATATCTCCTTCAGCAAATATGATTGCGATTTTATCTTTGCCAGTGTTATCGCGGGTGTCCTTCACATCCACCATTTTATCGATGGAAACAAATTCGATTTCATCAATGCTTTCGGCTTCCGTTTTCTTTTGAAGAATTTCGAGCACTTCATCGCGGTATTTCAATTCATCAACCAATTTAAATTGAACAGCTGCAGGTGCATTGGTAACAAGCATTCTACTAGCAATTTCCTGAACTTGGCTAGTGCTGAGTTTACGACCTTTGGCAATTCCATCAACCATATGATTCCAAATAGAACCAATATAACTGCGGATTTGCTCACGATTGGCATCACTTAATTTATCTTGAATAAATGGCTCTACCGCACTCTTGAACTTTCCATGACGAAATACTTGAGGCTCAACACCCAATTTATCGAGTGTGCCCTTAAAGAATAATACTTCAGAGCGAAGTCCTTTCAATTCAGCCATTCCAGTAGGGTGGAGGTAGATTTTGTCTGCAACACTTGCTAAGTAATAGGAAGGCTGGGTAAAAGCTTCGCTGTAGGCGTAAATAAATTTCCCTGATTTTTTAAATTCAATCAAGGCATTTCGAATTTCTTCAATGCTTGCAATACCTGATGGAATGCTTGATATATCAAGGAAAATACCTGAAATGTGTTCGTCGGCGGCGGCTTTGCCAATGTTATCGAGAATGTCGTTTAATCCAATTTGTTTTCCGCCCGACATAGAGCCAAAGTTAAATTTGGCAAAAGGATTATCGTTGCTTCGGTCGTTTATTGACTCATCTAAAGTTAAAATGAGCACCGAATTATTTTCGAGAGAAACTTCTTTATCGCCAGAACTAGCGCCTACAATTGCAGCTAGAAGGATGAAAATGAAAAAGAATGTGAGCACAAAGCCCAGCATTGAAGCAAATACAATTTTAAAGAAGGATTTCATTGGAGAAAATTTGATTGCAAATTTAGGAAAATGAATGAACGAAATATGTAGTTTCGGAAAATGGAAATTATTGGAATTGGACTAGGCAGTAATTTGGGTGATCGGGCCGATATGTTGAGAAAAGCAATTGGGTTTTTAGGGAAATTATCGCTTGAAAACATTAAACTTTCGAAGGTCTATGAAACAGAACCTTGGGGATTTGTTACAGAGAACTCATTTTATAATATGGTTTTAATTTCACAGACGAATCTATCTCCCAACCAAATTCTCGATGAGATTATTCGAATTGAGCAATTACTAGGTAGAACGCGTCATTCAAATCAATACAGCGACCGCCCCATCGATTTGGATATTTTATTTTATGGTTCTCATTGTTTTAAAGATTCTCAGCTTGAAATTCCACATCCGCGAATGCATACGCGGAGGTTTGTATTAGAGCCACTTCGCGAGATAAACCCGTTTTGGCAACATCCTATAACAGGAGTTTTTATTGAAGATCTTATTAAACAGTGCACCGATAATCCTCTCACTTGCATTGGCGAAATTTAATTGCGCTTCATTGAACTTATTGGACATTTAGTTGAATTGATTCAATCTAAATTCACTCGTTTTTCTATTTGATGTTCCGCATTTAACTAAAGCGTAATGCTGTATTTAACTTACATCGGTGCAATTAAAAAATAACTAATAGGTCTAAGTATTACAAAATCAGTAGTATAAGAATTGACGATAAACATTAATAATTAAATGTCATTTGGTACTTTTGCAATCTATTTTAAAACAAATTAAAGATGCTTAAGTTATTAAAGTCCGGACTGATGCTGGCAATATCAGGATCGGTATTATTTGTTACTGGATGTGGTATCCAAAAAATGATTAAAAAAGCAGGTGCTATTTCGTATGAAGCGAAACCGAATCCGCTCGAACTTCATGGAGATAGCGTAAAAATTACCGTGACTGGAGTGTTTCCTGCAAAGTTTTTTCATAAGAAAGCCATCGTTATGGCAACGCCCGTTGTTAAATATGCAGGTGGAGAAAAGGAATTGAAGAGTGTTACACTTCGAGGAGATAAAGTAGAAGGAGCTGGGCAAAACATCAGCTTTACTGAAGGTGGTAAGTTTACCTATACTGACCAGTTTTTGTATGTGAAAGGCATGGAGAAATCGGAAGTGGTTTTGCGTGCAACAGCTCAATACAAATCAAAAACAACTAATCTTCCTGAAGTTTCTATTGCCAAAGGAGTAATTGCAACACCGTTACTTTTAAAGCCAGACTACAAAGCAATTATTGCAGTTGATAAATTCGATAAAAACCCAACTGTCACTCAAAAAGCAAATATCTATTTCCTTGTTGATTCTTGGGAAATTCGCAACATCGAATTAACGAGTGATGAGTCAGAAAATATGATTCGCTTTATCAACCGTGCTGCCAAATCAGGCTCCGATCTAAGTTCTATGGAGATATATGGTTTTGCTTCTCCCGAAGGTGAACTTTCCCGTAATTCAAAACTATCTGACAATCGTGCTGGTGAAGCATACAAAGTAATGTTGGCTCGATTTAACAAAGCAAAATTGAAAGGATTGGATAAGAAAGATGGTTTCTACAAGAAAGTGGTAACCGATTTTGAAGATTGGGATGGATTGAAACAAATGCTCCAATCGTCAACGTTGAATGGAAAAGACGAAGCATTGAAAATTATAAATACACTTGGAGATCCTGAAGCGCGTGAAGCGGAATTTAAAAAGATGGCTTCTTTTGATCCTATATATGATGCGTATTTCCCGAAATTACGTCGTGCTGAAATTAATTTAGTAGCGCGCATCAAAGCACGTAACGATGAACAGATTTACAAATTAGCATTGGAAACTCCCGATTCACTTGGAATGGAAGAGTTATTATATGCATCTACTTTGGTTTTTACCAATTCTGATAAGCTGGCTATTTACAAAGCTTTTTCAAGACTTTTCCCAGAAGATTATCGTGGTTTTAACAATGTGGGAGCGATGTATGTTAGTCAAGGAAAGATCAATGAAGCTCAAGCAGAATTTGAAAAAGCACAAAAGATAGCCGGCGATAATGCTACAATAAAGAATAATCTAGGAGTTGTTGCTGCCATGAAGGGTGATCGTAAAACGGCTTCAAATTATTTCGATGCAGCCGGAACTCTTGCTGAAGTAAATCACAACAAA
>JBBALS010000087.1:0-1527 GCA_040402915.1 Flavobacteriales bacterium | reverse complement strand
CAAGTCGCTTCTGGTAAATACAGTATTGCAACTTCGAGTTATGGATCTGAATGTAGTTTCAATGCAGCTCTTGCTAAATTGCTTTCTGGTAATACCGCCGGAGCAACTCAAACACTCGATTGCAGCGATGATAAAGACAGTGCAGAAGGATTTTATTTACGTGCGGTAATTGCTGCTCGTTCTTCGAATAAAGAAGGTGTTGTTGGTAATTTAACCAAGGCAATATCTTCAAAACCTGAATTAAAAAACAAAGCAAAATTGGATATGGAATTTGAGAAATTTTCTGCCGATTTAGCTGGAGTTCTGAATTAATTCAAACTAATAAATTTTCAGAGGCGCTTATCGTTTGGTAAGCGCCTTTTTTATTTGTTCGATTTCGTCCAAATATCGTACATCACAATACCCGCACAAACCGAAATGTTGAACGAATGCTTGGTTCCAAATTGGGGGATTTCAACTGCCGAATCGGCCATTCCTATAACATCATCCGAAATGCCTTCTACTTCATTGCCAAAAACCAACGCGATGGGTCCGTTGGGAATGAAATCGGGAAGTTCAACACTGTTGGTTGTTTGTTCTATTAACACAATCGAGTAGCCATCTTCTTTGCAGGCTTTAATGGCATCGGATGTTTGTTCGAAGTATTTCCATTGAACCGTTTCGGTCGCACCCAATGCACTTTTATGAATTTCACGGTTGGGTGGCGTGGCGGTTATTCCGCACAAGAAGATTTGCTCAATAGCAAAAGCATCCGCAGAACGAAATACAGATCCAATATTATGCGCACTTCGCACATTATCAAGCAATATGCGGATTGATTGCTTCTTTGTTTGATGGAATTCTTCGGGGAGCTTCCGGTTTAATTCTGTAATGCTTAACTTTCGCATGGTTCTAAGTACGGGACCAATTTACATTAAATCCCTTTGAAAGCAGCAAAAACAGTCGATGCAAAAGGCGTTGTTGAAACTCCTTTGATGAAACAATACAACGAAATTAAGTCCAAGTACCCGGATGCTTTGTTGCTGTTTCGGGTGGGCGACTTTTATGAAACATTTGGCGAAGATGCAATTAAGGCGTCCGGAATTCTCGGAATCGTTCTTACGCGAAGGGCTAATGGAGCTGCGATGTATATCGAATTGGCTGGTTTTCCCCATCATTCATTGGAGAATTACTTGCCCAAACTGGTTCGTGCCGGTTTACGTGTCGCCATTTGCGACCAATTGGAAGATCCCAAAGCAACCAAAACCATCGTCAAACGTGGCGTTACCGAATTAGTAACTCCGGGCTTGTCAACCAGCGATAAATTGCTTGATTTCCGAAGTAATAATTTCTTAGCGGCTGTTGTTCATGGGAAAGACGAAGTTGGCTTGGCATTTCTCGATCATTCAACCGGAGAGTTTTTAGTAGCCCAAGGAAAACCAAGTTATGCCGAGAAGCTAATTCAGAATTTTCAGCCGGGCGAAGTGCTCATGCCTAAAACAGCGACTAAAGCATTTAAGGAGGTTCATGGTGAACGCTATTTTTCGT
>JBBALS010000086.1:0-7461 GCA_040402915.1 Flavobacteriales bacterium | reverse complement strand
GAGATTGAATGTTTGCATTGTTATCGTTACAATCGCCTGTTGTGGATGAATATCCTGCTGGAGCAGTTAAATTACATAAAGAAGCAGTAGTTGCAGAACCAACACCATCGCCATCGGCATCTAAATAATAGCTGATAGGAGATTGAATGCTTGCATTGTTATCATTGCAATCGCCTGTTGTGGATGAATATCCTGCTGGAGCAGTTAAATTACATAAAGAAGCAGTAGTTGCAGAACCAACACCATCGCCATCGGCATCTACATAATAATTTATTGGGTTTGAGATGGTAATCCCGATTGCAGTTGAAGTTACAGGTCCACAATCAGGACTTGGAGTAATGGTTTGAGGAAAAGTGATTGACCAATTATTGATGGTTCCAAGATCGGCAGCGCCAGCATCAATAACACGCAATTTCCAAATGCCATTTGCATTGATAGAACCATTTCCTAATCCAGCAAAGCTTGTTTTGGTCATTGTTGATGTACAGGTTGTAAATACCGTTTGCCAAGGCTTGTATGTACCAGTATATGGCGCTCCAGTTGTAGGTATTTGTGCGGATCCAGCATCACTAAAGATAGTATTGGTGAAATTATCTCCACTACCACCCACTGCATTTGCAAGTCCGAGAAGGTCTCCATTTGGAGCTTCTAAAAAGAGTCTCAAGTCACCATCCCATGTATGTGTGATATTTATTTTGATACTAATACCCGAAGATGAAATCGATGAAGGTAGTCCACTCGCAGTTATACTACTAGACGCTCCAGTACAAGAATTATCTGGAATGCTTGCCACGGTTGTATTGGTAAGCGTTACAGCCGGTCCAATAGTACTCGAGATTCTTGCGGAGTAATTGCCCGATGTTGTTGCAGTGTATGTTGAAGCTGTTGCTCCCGATATAACAACGCCATCTCTAAACCATTGAATAGCATATCCAGCCGAAGCGTTGGCTGTTAAAGTAACAGGTTGGCAAGAGTTCGTGGCCGATGCACTTACACTAACTGCGGCTGCAATTAAAGTAGTTACAACTGGAGAAGAAGTGAACGTATTTCCACAAAGTAAGGTACTCAAAGTGTAAGAGCCAGCTGTTGATGCAACATAGCTTGAATTAGTTGCGCCAGCGATTGCTTGCCCATTTAAATTCCATTGGTAATTAGAGAGTGAATTTGCATTCAAAGTCAAAGAACTTCCTGAGCAAAATGTGGATGAACCATTGTATGAAATAGTCGGGTTAGCCGCAAGAGCATTCGAGCCAACTCCAACTGCATACCAAGCGGCAGTAGTAGCAATTACTTCTGGAGAACAAGCACCATAAAGATCTGTTGCAGCTTGAATAGAATAAGTGCGCGCATCGGCGTATTGAGCAGTTGATGTAAGGTAAGTAGTTAAACAACGATAAGTAATTGCAGCCGCTTTATCTATTCCTATACCGCTAACGCTGAATGCGTTTCCAATATCATTTGTACCAGAGCCACCCATTGAAAGTAAATAAAACCAGTAATTCTGAACACCACTGTTGTAGTGCACACCACCATTATCGCCAGTTCCAGTATACCAATATGTTCCAAGATACGTATCTGGTTGGGTGTAAAGATTTGGATTACTCATACTGCGAAATGGTGTACCAATATCTTCCCCAATTAACCAATCTGCAAGGGAAGGTGTTGCGTAAAACTCGATGGCTGTTCCGAAAATATCGCTGAAACTTTCGTTCAATGCACCACTTTGGTAAGAATATACGAGCGCAGCAGTTTTTTCTGTTAGACCATGGGTAATTTCATGACCCGCAATATCCATCGATGTTAATGGGTTGCGCGTAGCATCTCCATCTCCATAAGTCATGCGGGTTCCATCCCAATATGCGTTAACGTAATTTGAACTGTAATGCACATAACTAATTAGTTTGAATCCGGCATTATCAATACTATTTCGGTTGAATTTACTCAGGTAGAAATCGTAGGTTTTTTCTGCTCCCAAATGCGCATCGGTAGCATATTGATCTTTATTGGTGTTTACGTTATTCCAAATGTTATCCGCATCTGTAAAATCAACGGCAGAAGTATAGGTAGTACCTTTTACTAAATTATACGTTTCGATACCTAATCCACGAGAAGTTTCCCTTAATCGGTAAGTGGTTCCGGTGTTATCAGTTTGGATAGATTGAGTACCCGAATATGCAGTAACTGCCGAACCGGTAACTTCGGTTTCATGAATACGATCTTCAGAAGAAATAACTGCACCTGTTTGCGCATCTATAAAAACATATTTTCTGGAAACAGGCTCTTGAGCATATATATCGAAGCGATATGCTAATCGATAATTTGATTTCCCGGCATCTACAATGAATTTTTCTGCAGTAGGATAGAAGGAAGCTTTTGGGTCGTTTTGCTCTTTCTTGATGTATGCTTCTTCATCTGCTAGTTGCCATTTGTATGTCGTTGCTCCAACAAATTTCATTGCTAAATTGAGGGCCGCCTCAGACGAAATAGATGCCTTAGAAATTGCATTTATTTCGGTGGCAGTTTCTCCATTGAAACTTTGAACCAGGCCATTTTTTGTATGAGCAATTAACATGGTTCCTTTAACAGGGATACCTTTGAATAACTGAATATATCGGTAATGAACAAATCCAATATTGTCAGTTTCTTTCTGCAATAATTGAAATGAAAAATCACCGAGCAGATAGTTTCTGTTCAAGAAATTTGGAAAGTCAGAAACCGCCGGACGTTCATTTTCTTGAAAAGTCAGGAATGATGGAATTCTGGAATTAGGATTGAAGCTCGACGAGGAAGCAAAATTTCCATGCTTTGTTTGTGCTTGGATTTGGTTCATTCCAAAGAGGAAAACTGAAATAATTAGAAGATGTAGATTTAATTTCATAAGATCGATTTGAGATTTTCGAAAGTAATAAAATTTCATGAAAGAATTTTTACAATAGGATATTTTTTTAAAATCGAGTGCAATAGCATTTCCTTTCTTATACATTTACATGCACAAATTACCCATAATAAAACCCAAATATGAAAACACGATTTCTACACATCCTATTACTGTTTGTTTTTATTGGTATTTCAGGATTTACGAAAGCCCAAATTAGCAATTCAGAAAGTTTCGAATCAACACTATTTCTTCCTGCAAATTGGGCTGCCGTAGGAAATACTTCACTTTGGACGCGTCGAACAACTGGAACAAATCCAACCTGTAATCCTCACACAGGTGTTGGAATGGCGCGTTTTAACAGTAGAATCCCAACTTCTCTTGATTCAACACAAACCATTGCAAGTCCAGCAATCGATTATTTAAACCGTGGAGATTCAGAAGCTCCATTCAGTTTTTGGATCTATCGCGATACTGCCAAATTTGGGAATTACGATAGTTTGGAAGTCTTGTTTAATACTACTCCTGTTTTAGATGGTGCAATTTCGCTTGGATCAATAGCAAGATGCGCGTTAATAGCTATCCCCGATACACATTCGGTAAGTGGTTGGTATCAATATACATTTTATGCCCCTTTTGGATTCAATTCATCATCAAATTACTTCTTATTGAAAGGGTATAACAAAGCAGGAAATAATATCCATATTGATGATGTAAGTTGGACTTCTTTCCCAAGCTTCTGTGAGGGAATTCCTGATGCGGGTTCTATTTCATCTTTACTATCGGTAATTTGTGATGGAGGCGGTGCAACAACACTCAATTTAACCAATCAAACTGCAGGTTTTGACGGCTTGAATATTCAATGGCAATCAACATTAGATACCAATGGAACTTGGATGGATTTTGGAAGCGGAACACCGTCAATTTTATCGGATTCACTTACTTCAGTAACCTATTTTCGAGTAGTGCTTGGATGTTCATTTTCAACTTTATCAGACACAAGTTCTGTGTATACAATCTATGTGAGTGACCTTCCAAAGCCCATCATTTCAATAAATCCTCCTGCGCCTGCCTATTGTGGTGCAGCAGCGGGTGCAATAACTATTACGGCCAGTGGAGCATCCTCATTTGTTTGGCAGCCATCAACAGGTTTAGACAATGCTACAAGTGCAATTGTTAATGCGTCACCATTACTAACAACACAATATGCTTTATTGGGAACTGATGATAATGGATGTCAAAATATTTTAAATGTAAATGTGTTGGTTTCTACTCCTCCAGTTCTTACAATGTCCGCAACTCCCCCGGTAATTTGTGTTGGCGACAGCACGCGCATTCGTGTTTTTGCTCAAGGTTTTGGTGGGCCTGGAGGTGGAAATATCTATGCATGGACGCCAGGAGGTCAAACAACAAGCAATTTTTATGATACTCCTATTACCGATTCTCAATACTTTGTAACAGTAACAAACGTTGCAGGATGTGTAAATAATGATAGTATTTCGGTGCAAGTGCTTCCCAATTTGGCAACGAATTTCACATACTCTGTAGATGGTTTAAATGTAACGTTAAACAATCTATCTGAAGGAGATACAGCAACAATTTGGGACATGGGTAATGGTGACATTTTAAACTCTCACAATGCAGTATATTCGTATGCTTCAGAGGGAACATATGATGTTACATTAATTTCACTGGGAAATTGTTATAATGATACACTTGTTCAATCCATAACGGTTGGACCAGCGGGCTTTGAAGCAATTAACAATGCAAACAACTTGAATGTTTTTCCTAATCCAGTAAATAATTTAATAAATGTTCGCTTTAATGCTCAAGCTAATAATTCGGTTTTATCAATTATTAATGAGTTAGGGCAAGAATTAAATACTGTCCAATTAAAAACAATTTCAGGACAAATACACAATCAGAAAATCGATGTAAGTTACCTTCCTGAAGGTATTTATGTTATGAGAATTGTTTCTTCAACCAATCAATCATCTGTTCGATTTGTAAAGAATTAACCAAAGATATTTGATCGAAATAAAAGCGTCTTGTTTAAAACAAGGCGCTTTTTTAATGTTATTAAAAATGAAACAGATGAACTGGAAAATGATTGGCTCTGCTTTTCCAATCATAGCTATAATATCTCTTTTTATCTTTCTGGGATTTTATGGAGTTGTATCATCCGACGATTATGCGGATTATGCGCTTGTTCAAAAAATGGGATTTTGGGGAGCTATTCAAGAAACCTATTTGCATTGGGGAGGAAGATTTATTTCTTATTTTATTGTTTTTTTGTTGAATCCATTGAATTTTGGAGAGCAATGGGGACCAGCAATTTTAAATACAATACAACTATTACTTTTCTTATGTATCCCATTTTTAATTACTAAAATATCTCATAAGAAATGGACTTTATCGAATGAATTCATTATTAGTTTTTCTTTAATTACAGGATTTATCTTATTCTACTTACCAAGTCCCGTTGAACTTTTATATTGGTTTACAGGATCTTGGGTTTATTTGCCGGGCTTGGTTTTTATGCTGTTTTGGTATGTATTAATTGAGAAAGAAAATAAATCCAAAATCAATAAAATACTCATTGTTTTATTGCCTTTCATTATTGCAGGAACAAATGAAATTAACATCCTCATTATGGCTTGGTTAATTTTATTTGCATTCTTTAAAAGTAATAGAGAGCGTTTCTGCTATTTCGCGGTGATTACATTTGTTATAGGAGCTGCATTCGAATTACTTACCCCAGGCAATATGCAACGTTCGAATTTCTTTTTATTAGAAGCGCATCATCCAGCTCGCGACTTTTTATTTTCTATTAATGCGAGTTTTCAAAAAACGTTTCATTATACAAAAGATTGGTTTCGATCTACTCCAATTTTGTTTGTCTGGCTCGCATTGGTTTTACTGAAACCTTCTGGCAAAATTCAATTTACAATTAAAATGAAAGCGTTTTCTGCGCTATCCATCTTAATGATTCCCTTATTGTTTTTTCCTTTTATTTATGCAACAGGCATGACAAATCCGCCCGAGCGTTTGTTAAATGTTATTTTTATATTTCTTTTTATAGCAGGGTATTTTCTATTTAATGTGTTGTTCGATTTAATTTATAAACGGAGTTCATCTCAAACAATTCTGGCTTCATTCATCGCACTTGTTTTGTTCTTTCAAGCCAGTTATTCTAGTAATTTAAGAACAGCACTTTTTGATTTGAAAGAACTCTCGTTTTATCAAAAAGAACTCGATTTGCGAGAGCATTTAGTAGAGCAACATTCAAAAGTTTCTTCTCAAGATACATTGCACATCCTTGCAATTAAGCACATCCCTCAAACAATATTTTATTCCGATTTATCATCAAACGCAGGGCACTGGTATAATCAGGGCTTCGCATATTTTCACGGAATTAATGCCGTTAAAATTGACGAAAAAAAGCAGATTAAATAATAGAATTTTCAACCAAACGAATTCGATTAAACGCCTCATTCAATATTTCTTCGGAGGTAGAATAGCATATCCGAATATGTCCTTCGGATTCAGATTCAAACCAATTGACTCCACCAGGAACTAAAGCCACACGTGCACTTTCAAGTAGTTTGGCTGCTACTTCTGCCGATGTTTTATTTGTATTTATTACTTGAGGAAATGCTAAATAAGTTGCATCAGGATGATTGTTTTCTAAATAGGGAATCTCATCAATAAACGACATAGTTAATTGACGCATTTTACTTAAATGTGCTTGGAAATTACTCAGCCAATCGTCGCAAACTGTCAGCGCTGCTGTTCCTGCAACTTGAGCCAATGTCGAAATTCCAAATGCAGTTCCGGCATGTCCTGAAACTTTATAAATCGCATTAAATGTTTCTTCGTCAGATGATATAATATATCCAATGCGATGTCCTGCCAATGCAAAGTTTTTGGATAATCCCGAAACAACTAAAATACGATTGTATTGAATTAATGATGAATCTAAAATGCTTGTAAACGGATTCTCAAAATAAACATCCGACCAGATTTCATCGGATACAATCCACAAATTATGTTCTTGTGCAAGAGCAATGATTGCATTTAAATGTTCGGCAGAAATTATTTTCCCCAAAGGATTGTTGGGATTACATAAGAAAATAGCTCGTGTTTGCGGATCAATTAAACTGCGGAGTTCATCCAAATCGAATTGCGCATTTTGTTTATCAACGTTACACGTTTTAACTTGTGCTCCAGCATGTTCAATTGATTTTCGAAATAAAAAATCGACTGGATTGGGAATGATTGCGTTCTCGTTTTCTTTTAAGATGGTTTTCGCACACACGAACAAACCATATGCAGCACTACTTACTGGCAAAACAAATTCCGGATTTATAGTTGCATTTTTCTTTCGTTTATACCAAGCTGAAATTGAATTTTTAAATGTAATATCACCCAGTGGATTGCCATAAGGGAAATATCCAGCTGCAGAATATTCCTGAATAGCATCTAGAATTGGTTGTGCTACACGAAAATCCGGATCTGCTGCAGTTAAAGGAATTACATCAATGTCGTGTGTTGCCCAACGGTAATTAAATGCACGTTTTCGTAAA
>JBBALS010000085.1:0-7536 GCA_040402915.1 Flavobacteriales bacterium | reverse complement strand
TTTGAAACCAGAACGTATAAAATCGCACTTTATCGCGATAGGATTTTTCAATGTTAATTAAGGATGAATCAATTTGTTGGTTTTTAACCGCCTGCTCCCATTGCCAAGGCTTGCTAATTTTAAACGACCAGGAAGTTTCAAGGATTTTAAATCCAATCAGAAAGAAAATAAGAATCAGAACAATGCTGATAAATTGAATAACATCAATTGAAATTAAAGCGGCAAAGTGCATAATCATTTCTCTATCAAATTCTGTTAAATCAATCGCGCCATAAGAATGGAAATAACAAACGCGCCAAAACCACCACAATCACATTGATTAAGATCAACGCTAGGATATATGGTTGTTGGATGGAATGATCTAATCCATCGGCAGCATTTTTCGAAAAACGAATGAGCACAATGAGCATCGGAATGATTAATGGAAAACTTAAGATGGCCATCAAGGTTCCACTGTTGTTTGCTTTTGAGGCAATGGCTGCAACTAGAGTCAAGACGGACGAAAATCCCGTTGCCCCTAAAAGCAAGCCAACTATAAAATAGGGTTTATCCTGCACCAAATCGCCAATGAGCAGACTGTAAATAACATAGCCCGCCAAAGAAATAAGCAACATGAGCAACGCATTATAAATAATCTTTGCCAAAATTATTGCGGGCGCTCCTGCTAATGTGTAGTAATAAAGTAAACGCCCGCGACTTTCGGATGAGAAACTTTTGGATGTGGCATTTACCGCAGTGAATAAAAGGATTATCCAAAAAAGGGCATTCCACGTTGGAACATCCACCAAGGATTTGAACGATAAGTAACAAACGTAAATGGTCGAAATCACATACAAAAGGAGCCCATTAATTGCATACTTCTGTTTCCATTCCATCCGAATTTCACGGAGCAAAAGCTGTCGAATTTCGTTTAATGTGTGCATGTTAAATGGTAAATGTTTCGCAAACAGAATTTTAGCATTTTGAGAATCATTCCAGAATGAGCAATTGGAGCTCCAAAGAAAGAAATATTCATCGAATCAAACGTACAAAAAAGGAAGGAGTAATTTCGAGCGATTTCATTTACTTTGCAATCTTGAAAAAAACTATGAAGCTCGACATATTAGCCTTTGGCGCCCACCCCGACGATATTGAAATTAGTGCAGGAGGAACAATCATTTCAGAAATAAGACAAGGTAAAAAAGTAGGACTAATAGACCTGACTAGAGGGGAATTGGGCACACGAGGAACGCCTGACATCCGTGACCTGGAAGCAATGAATGCAGCCAAATTGATGGGTGTTCATGTTCGTGAAAATCTGGGATTAGCCGATGGATTATTCGAATTAAACAACGAAAACAAATTCAAGGTGATTGATGCAATTCGCAGGTATCAACCAGATATTGTTTTTACCAATGCTCCGCACGATCGTCATCCAGATCATGGACGTGGTGCTGCTTTGGTGGTTGAAGCTGCTTTTCTTGCTGGATTATATAAGTTGCAAGCTCCCGGAGTGCATACCGAACCTTGGCGTCCAAAGGTGGTTTATCAATACATGCAATTTGTGCAACACACGCCCGACTTTATCTATGATATTTCAGAGGTGGTAGATGATAAAATTGCGTGCATCAAAGCACATATTTCTCAGTTTTATAACCCAGAATCATTGGAACCCCAAACAATAATTGCGTCTGAACATTTCTTAAATAACATAAAGTTTAGAGCATCCGAATTCGGTATTCAAGCAGGATTCAGCTATGGCGAACCCTTTATGGTAAAACGCTTGCCGGGAGTTAAAAGCTTGTCGGCACTTTGGTAAAAGAATTAATTCAAATTATAAACTGAATTAAATTCTCACCAATCGTCCTTCTTTTTTAGAGGATCTGTTTCAATAAATGTCTCTAATGATTTCACCATATCTTTCATGAACTGGTCGGTTTGTTGAAGATACAATGCAAAATTAGGATCATAGTTTTTGGCGTCTTTATCCATCCAACGTTCAATGGGATAATACGATGTTTGCTGCCAAGAGATGTTCGTTATTTCGTATTTAAACTTCCCATCTTTGCACAAAAGTTTTATCTTATAATTAACCAAACCCGCATCTACCATAGGTGCTGGCTTTTTCTTTGAACCTGGCTCGGGTCGTTGAATGGTAAAACGATATCCTCCATCGATTGTGCGAGCTTCAGCATCTGTTGCTTTTATGGCTTGATTGGGATTTTTAAAGAAGGTTTTAAACCAACGCATTCCACGATTATAAATCGTGTCTTTATTCATGCCGGGCTCATCAACCACATCCGTATAAGTGATTAGCTTACTCACTTCATCAATTGGCATTTTCGCTTCCGCTGGAGCTTGAGCATTCAATCCACCTTGAAGTCCTATCATTAGGATCGTAATTCTTAAAATCGTTTTCATCGTTTAGTAAATCTGTTGAAACAAAAATATTGATGCAAAACGTGATTGATGCAAACTCGTTCAATTAAGTATGAGCAGAGTTTTTAACAATTGAGACATATGATTGTCTTCTAATTAAACGAATAAACTCAAAATAATAAAGAACGATTAATCGTAATTTTAGAAGTTTTAACGTATTCGATTAAATTCTCGTAATTCCACCAGAAACAATAAACTTCATGATTTCATCGGATGGTGCGTCGATAGGTGTTATTAAATCATTGTCGACAATAAATAAATTCCCCGAAAAATTATAACTGTGTGGCATATAAACAGCCGATTTGAAGATGCGCTGTTTCCCGCATTTGCAAATTTTTAGTTTTTACTGTCCTACAAGTTTGGAATTGTTTTCTGAGAGCTTTTGATTTATATATTCTTTCAGCTCTTCATAAGTCATGTTTTGAGTTTCGGAGCTTATTTTATCTCTGATTTCTCTCATCATTTTTACAGCATCAAACTGTTTTTCCTTTTTAGTCGTTTCCATAATTTACCAGGTCTTTGGGGCTTCTTATTTCAATCATTGAGTAACCTTGTCTCAAATTCACGGAATTATAACCCTTTATCCTGTCAAGATTTACGATATGTTTAAAATTCCAGCTAGCTAGAACATCAACTTTGTTAATTGTAGCTAATGCAATGTGACGGCAATCTTCAACGCTTGTTTTACCAACTACTTTTTCATCAATGTATACATCTGCAAGTTTGATAGCTTCTTCTGTTAATTCAACTCTTTGGAATTTCTCAGCTGAATATCTTAAAAGATGTTCCCTAACATGCTGAGGTGCGTTGATTAATTCAATATCAAGTAAGTCAGAAACTACGAAAAGAATTTCATTATTGTTTAGCCTTTCAAATAGTTTATTTGTGGCCTCTTTAAATTCTTCGTCAAAGAACCCACCTACAACTGATGTGTCTATGTATATCCTTTGTTTCATCGTATTCAGTGTTAGTACAAATATAACAAAATGTACTGATCAGGAATTTCAATAATGATTAATCGATCAGCTTACTTTTATGTTAACTATTAAATTCTCGTAATTCCACCAGAAACAATAAACTTCATGATTTCATCGGATGGTGCGTCGATAGGCGTTATTAAATCATTATCGACAATAAATAAATTGCCAGAGAAATTAAAACTGTGTGGCAAATAAACAGCCGATTTCCCTTCTTTAATACCCAAATAACTTAGATCTTTTTGTGTGACAAATCCAAGTTTGAATATTTCGGCTTCACGGCTTACCTGTATCATAACGGGTTTATTAAATCGCTTCTCATTTCCAACAAATGCCGAAAGCATATCACGCACAGAGGTGTATATAATTTTTATAAGGGGAATACGTTCAATGGCTCTATTAAACAGCGATTGCAAAGGTGTTTGAATAAGCGCTGTTCCTACCAATCCTAACAAAGCAGTTCCAAAAACGATGACAACAATACTCACTCCCGGCACTTCGTATGGAATCAGGCCATCGAGAAACGTAAATACCTTGTAAACAACATAAAAAGTAATTCCAATAGGTACAATTAGCACCAAGCCTTTCAAAAAATAACTAGTAAAACGACGAAGAATTCGGTTGATGATTGAAGTTGATTGATTCATTTTTATTTCGGTTCGCTACTGAACAATAGATTTATAATTCCGATCTCACATTAAACTCAAGCTAAAGATTCACGCACCTTACGTGTCAAACTTTTATAAATCAAATTGTAAGAATGTTGAATTAGTTCTTGAATTAACGCATTGGGGATCGATTCGAAATGAATGGTATTCCAATTTGTTTTACTCATGTGGTATCCTGGAACAATTTCGCTGTATTCTTCACGAAGTATAATGGCACGTTCGGGATCGCATTTCAAATTTATTTGTCCGGCTTTTTCCAGAGGAATCAATGCGAAAATCTTATTTCCAACTCGAAGCACTAAGGTATGTTCATCGAATGGAAAATCTTCGGTTACAAATGGCAATGCCAAACAATACTCACGAACTTCTTCGATGTTCATTGTATTATATTTTCTGGGGTTTGATCGTCAAATTCGAATTGGAATTTTTTAGCAAAATTGGCTTGGGCTGCATTCAATTTCTTATTCAATGCATCTTCTTTGTTTCGAATATATATAACGTGCTGGTTGAGTGTTTCGATTTCAGCATCTGATGCAGCCTCTCCTTTCAGAAAAATCTCAATCATATCGTTGTACTGCTTGTGAAACACCTGATTATAAAACTTCAATAAGTCAACAGCTGCAGTTTTCAAAACACTGTCTCCCTCGTAATCGCTTAACTGTTTAATCATGTGCAAGGATGAATCTGAACGGGATTTCAGCGATTTGTATTGCATTCTAATTTCTTGCTCGGTTCCATTATCGAATGCTTGGGTTAAATTCACCATGTGCCGAATAATCGCATTTTGATGATCTACCACAAAATCGTTGTATTCAATCGGATTATAAAAAACGATATCTCCTGCATGAGCATGTTTCTGTTTGCAGGCTGGCATTGAAACGAAAATACAAACGCCTAATAAAAGCGCCGCCGTATTTTTTATCATGAATTCATCCTATTCATTTGCAAAACTACTGAAAAGCTTGATGCGATTCCAAAAAAAAACGTCCTGCCTTATCGACAGAACGTTTTACAGAATTATACGGGATGATTACCTGTTAATATTGAACTTCTTGACAATTTCCGTTTGCCCCGATTGAACGCGCACAAAATAAATTCCAGGGTTTAAACCCGATAAATCTACATGAACAGGATTGCTTAAATTGGATTCTGTTTGAACACGTTTTACCATGGCTCCAAGCACATTTGAAATGGAAATGGAAACGTTATTTTGAAGTGATTCTGGAATTTGCAAAAACAAATTTCCGTCTTGAACTGGGTTCGGATAAACAAGCAAATCGGAAACAGTATTGACTCTGTTTTGCTGTGTGATTTGCGTTTGAACAAGTGGAGTTGAATAATCTAACTTGGCTTGTAAGCTGTTTGTTTCAGTTGCTGTTTCGTCGCCAGTAAATACATGAAGCTTGGTAAAATTAATTTCATTATTAAGATGGGGCTCCACATTTCCTTGATAAACGCCTGAAATATTATCTACGGTAATATAATTAATATCCGCTATTTCGACACGAATAGATGGCTTAACTGAATACGGTAACAACAAAGGCGTTAACTCTCCACCACGAATAATAATATCCACATCCACTTTACCATCTTTTAGCTGAATGGTGCGAATTGAATTGTTCGCTTGAGTTGAATTCACTTCAATCTTCTGGAAACGGATCTGACTTTCAATCTGAAAACGAACATGTAAATCAGAAGATGCATCGTATCGACCATCGTTTAACAAGGTTAAATAAACCGTTGAATTAGATTCTTTATTACTTGATGCAGCTATGAAAAGTGTTTGAAAAACTGCAATTATAACAAGTAGGTGTTTGATTAGAGAGCTGCGATTCATAGATTGAAGTTTTGATTATTATCAAATATATAAAAAACAAGAACTCGTTTTACAAACATATTCTCTCATATATCGGAAAAAATTTATTTGTGAAAATGGAAATCAAAAAGGGGTTTGGTGATTTTCAACTATCATATTTCAATTGTTAGTTCATACAAAACTTAACACATGTCGATAAATCGTAAATGTTCATTTCGATTCAAGATGTTAAAGGCATCTAGTTTCCGCTATTTTTGTAAATAAGTAAATCTTATGCAACAAAGCAAACTCATCCTATTATTAAAGTCGCTTTCAAAAAAAGAATGGAAGGAGTTCCAAGCATTTACAGCTTCCGAATTTTTCAATAAAAACGAGACCCTTATCATTCTATTAAAAAATATTTCCGAATACCAAGGTCATTTTGAAAGCCCTAAATTTGAACGAGAAACTTTTTTCAAGAAACATTATCCTAAGGAAATATTTGAAGACCAGAAGTTTCGTTACATGCAAAGCGATCTCACCAAATTATTGGAAGAGTTTCTTGCTTACAATGAATACAACAAAAATGAATTCGGGAAAAAATACTTTCTTCTTGAATCGTTAAATCAACGAAACCAGGACAAATATTTCCTGCAAGAACTTGATTCCATTCAAGCTATTAACGACAAATCGCCTTTCCGTGATGCGGAATACTATTTCAACCAACATAAAATAAGCGAGTTATCCTATCAATACACCTCCGAAAAACGCAATCGTGCTTTCGATACATCGTTGCAAGACGTTATCGATAATTTGGAAATCACCTATTTGGCCAAAGGTTTCCGTTACTATTGCGAAATGATAAACCGAAGAAATATTCTGAGTGTTGAATACAACCTGAGTTTCTTCGATGAAATGGTGAAGTACCTCGAAAATGCAAGCTTCGATTTCGTTCCAGTTATTCGTATTTATCGCCTCATTCACAAAGCACTTACCGATCCCGAAAACAAACCAAACTACTACCAATTACTGAGTAGTTTGCGTGGTCAAAGTAAGTTGTTTAGTATCAGCGAGCAACGCGGAATGTATGTTTTTGCTCAAAATTATTGCATCAAACGAATCAACCAAGGAGATTCAAATGCACTCAACGATATTTTCGAACTTTATAAATTGATGGTCGATAATGAATTGATATTTGAAGGAAATTATGTGAGTCAGCCCGATTTTAAAAATATTGTAACCACCGGACTTCGTCTTGCAGAAGTGGATTGGGTAAACGGATTCATCGAAGAATTTCGGGAAAAATTAAATCCCGAATTCAGTGAAAATGCCTACACATATAGTATGGCTTGGATTCATTTCACTAAAAAGGAAAATGACAAAGCCTTGCGCATGTTGCTTCGGGTTGAATTTAATGATGTGTATTATCACCTCGATTCCAAGTCTTTGTTGATGAAAGTATATTACGAGATGAATGAGTTTGATGCATTTTTATCGCTCGTTGATGCCTTTCGAATTTACCTGCGGAGAAATAAATTCATATCCGAATTTCAGAAAGAAACGTATTCCAATTTCATCCTGGTAATGAATAAACTGATGAAATTAAAAATGCGGAATCAGTCCATCACATTAGCAATTCACCAAGATATTTGTGCGACCAAACCCGCTGCCGATCTCC
>JBBALS010000084.1:0-7623 GCA_040402915.1 Flavobacteriales bacterium | reverse complement strand
AAAGAAACGCGGATCTGATAAACCCCTACCCGACTGGATGCTGAGAACGCTTGGTTGGGGAAGAGTTAGGGATTGATACAATACTTAATAAGGTAAATTGATTATTAATGATTAATATTTTCTTTTAGTCGATTCCATGTTTCCATAGTAATTATTTCCTCAAAATCCTTCCCTTTATTTTTACTATATTCTATAACATATTTAGCCCTTTCCTTTGAATCTGGGTGAGTGCTTATCCATGAAAAATAATTAGATGTTTCACTTTCTTTATTTGATAGTTTGAAAAGAAAATTGGCGAACGGCTGAGGATTTATTTTTGACTTTAATAAATAGTCGACGGCTTTGATATCTGCTTCCTTTTCTATACTCCTATCGTATGCTGTTGATGAAATTAATTTAATTGTTTCTTTAATTATTTCTGTCCCACCACCACCACTTGTCATTGAGATTAAAGTAGATAAACCTACTTCCTTAATCAGTTTTTTCATTACATGATTAAGTTGAATATGTGCAATTTCGTGACATATAACCCCGCTCAATTCTTCTTGATTGTCGGAAGCTTCAATTAATCCAGTATAAACCAATAAATGGCCATTGGGCATTGCAAAAGCATTGATTTCATCTTTCCTAACAATATGTATTTTTATTAATTCTCGGTCGAAATTATTTTCAAGACAAATTTTACTTACAATACTATCTAATGCATTTTTCGCAAAGGGATTAGTATCCTCAACTTCCGATTTATTGATAATATTCCAAAAAATATCTCCAAGTTTCTCCTCTGTTTTATCGGTTATTTTTTTAACTTTTAAAATGGATACCCAATTTATTTTAGATAATAGAAACCAGGATGCGAAAAATAAACCGGAAATAAATAAACCTTGAAAAATAATTTTCTTCATGATTTTGACTTGCAAATTAAATTTGTAATGCCACTATAAAACCACCACTCAACATGAATACCTTTTCTAGTATTTATTGCAGTATAGATGGTTACAATAAACTCGAATACATTAAAAATAAAGGCAACTATAATGTATGCAATGTATTGGTTTGTTATTAATTCGGTAGAAAATGCGATTGAAATAGTCCACCAAAACCCATACGAATTAATGAATAAAACAGTCAGTTGAGAAAGAAGCGCTTGAGAACAATGCCAACGAACAAAATAAGTTCCTTTGCGATTTCCTAAATAAAAAATAAATGTTGCAATAAGATTTATAATTGGCAAAGGCAATCCGACAATTATTGCCATTAATGACATTAAATAACTGTTGGATGCTTTTTCATATTCATGCTCCAAAGGTTCGTATTTGAATTTTGTTTTTGTAATCATAAACCTTTATAAATATTCCAAATCCAATTAATAATCAATAATAAAATCAATGGAATTGATACTAAATACTTTTTAAAAATTGATTCCATTAAAAGAAATGCATTATAAAATGACTTTATTTTAAAAACTAGATCAACAATAATCCACGCTGGAGATACAATCATAATTATTGAAATAATATATCCCAATGGATTTATCCTCAGAGCTTCTAAAAAGTTTCCTTGAATAATCGAAATTACAGAACGAGATGAACCACAAGAAGGGCAGGGTATGTTTGAAATGTGTTTGATAAAACAAACTTCAAAGGACGAAGTTGATCTTGTTGTATTAATCAATAACCAATAAATCCAAACATACCCTGCTAAACAAGCTAAAAAAATAATAATATATAGCCTATTCTTGTCTTGTGTCATTAATATAAAAACTGTTGAATTTTTTGCATGTTTTTCTCTTTCGTTGCAGTTTGAATCATAAACCAATCAATGATTGTCCAAATTCCAAATCCACCACATGTCAAAAGTTTACCAACTCCAATTCCAGTATCCCCAATAATAAAACGATCAATTCCAAGAGAACCTGCTAAAATTGAAATAATTAAACTTGTTGTGGGGTCTTTTAATTCGACCGAAGAAATCATCACCCATTTTGAATCATCGACAGCAAGCAATCTCTCTCTAATAACATGTACCTGATGACTTTCAAAAAATTTAGCATTGGACATGATATACATATCTACTTTTTGTGAATCCATTATTTTATTATTAATTTATTTCTACTCATAAGGCTTTTCGATCCCGCCCTTTTTTTTTTACTAATGGAGTTAAGTCTCCAGATTAAATTTCAATAATACAATATTTTAATTTAATAAATTTTAATGCTGATTTTTATCCAAATAGAAATTATGCACATATCATTCCCGCTGTATTCTACTCCATCGATTTCCTCAATGACCTTGCGCGTTGTTGTCCGAGGGCTTCAGAATAAAGAAATGCGATTCTCAATAAAATTGGAAAAATAGGCATGAACAAAAGTAGATAAGGCGAAAGAAAAACTAAACAAACGGCAACTATAATATACCAGATTGCAGTAAAGAAAAATCCAGTGCCCATCAATACCGAATTGATAAACTGAGCATCTCGCACTTTCTTTCCGGTAAACCAAAAAGCCAAACTGATTGGGAGTGCATGGATTATCAAACCCAATAAAGCAGGAATAAACCCAAGTAGAAGAAATGCCATGCGTCCTTCGGGAATCTGCGCATGAGCTAATGAAAGTGGCATGTGGATATCCTGACTTTTCTTTGCAAAACGATAAAGTTTCTCACGAATTTCGGGAGAATCGCGTTCGATGAAGTTGGCTAAAACGTGCTGTTCATGATCGAGTCGTCCTTCGTTTACATAGCGGAATCGAAAAATGGGATACTGCTTTTCGGCACGACCAATGGCAAGAGCGATGTCGGCAACTTCGTCCATGTTTTTTTCGGGTACATTCACCATTTCAGCTTCGATGCCTTGAAAAATTTGATGGTTGATGGCTCTAGTTCCACGAGCTAAATCGGATTCTATTTCAGGACGAAAATCGGCGACGGTAATGGGTAATCCAAAACCCAAAAGTATCTCCGTGCGAAATTGCGTGTGATTGGTGTAGTTAATTCCAACAGGAACAATTTTCAAATCGCTTGTCCATTCCATGGCTTCTGCTGCTTGAATAGCAATTCGGGCACTCCCCTTTTTAAGTGGACGAAGGCGTTTTTCGGGATGCGCATTGCCTTCCGAAAAAATGAGAATGGCTCCACCCTGCTTGAGAATCTTTGAACATAAAGCAAATGTTTCGGTATTCTGCTCCAAACTGTCAATACCATCACGTATGCGATACACCGGAATCATTTTCAACTTTCCTAAAATGTAACGCTGAAACGGTTTTTTGAAAACATCTGCACGGGTTAGAAAATGGACCGGGCGATTAAGCGTAATGGCAACAATAACTGCATCTAAAAATGCATTGCCATGATTACACGTTAAAATAATTGGACCTTTTGATGGAACATTCTCCAATCCTCTTATAAATAATCTCCTTAAATGAATACGCATCCACGCTCCTATCAACGTGTGCAATACTTTGTATAACATGCCGGCAAGATAGGAAAATGACGTATTTAATATGAATAGGATTTTGCAGGATCCAATTTCGTGCGTGTGTATTTATAATTTCATTAAAATCTCCATATTTTACAACAACATGTGAGCTAGTTCGTTTAGATTTGGATCGAATTTAAACGCCATGGAAGAGAAACTCAAAAATTTATTTTATCAAGGATTAGGTGTAGTTGCCATAACCCGTGACAAGGTTGAAAAAGCACTCAACGAACTAGTCGATAAAGGAAAATTGACAAGCGAAGAAGGAAAAAAAATATTTGAAGAACTCAGCGCTGATGCTCAAAAGGCGGGTCAAGAATTCAAAGAAAATAGCAAAGAGACGATTCGTGAATGGATCGAAAAATCGGGAATTCCTTCGCGTGAAGAGTTCGATGCATTGAAAGCTCGCGTTGAAGCTTTAGAAAAAGAAAAATCGGAAAACGAGCAAGCGTGATCTCGAACGGAAAGCGTTATCGCACACTTTTGAACATTCTCGCCCGTCACGGATTTGATGATATTGTTTGGCAATTAAGTGGCAAAAAATGGCTGCAATTTTTCCGGAAGAAAAGATCACCGGAAGAAGTAAAGCAGAAAAAAATCGATCGTTGGATTCGCTTTCGATTGGTTTTGGAAGAATTAGGTCCAACATACATC
Organism: Flavobacteriales bacterium; assembly: GCA_040402915.1. GTDB lineage: Bacteria > Bacteroidota > Bacteroidia > M30B66 > M30B66 > CALQRR01. Next base: position 3,498 of record JBBALS010000084.1, on the reverse strand, counting down.
AAATTCGGTCAGATTCTTAGCAACAGACCAGGTTTGTTGCCAGATGATTTGATAGTTGAATTGGCCAAATTGCAAGACGCTGTTCCGGCATTTTCGTTCGAAGAAGTTATTGTTATTCTTGAGAGAGAATTTCAAAAACCTTACGAGGATATTTTTCAGTCGATTGAGCGAATCCCTATTGCTTCGGCTTCCATTGCACAAGTTCACAAAGCAGTTCTTAAATCGGGTGAAGTTGTTGCTGTTAAAGTTCAGCGACCTGGAATTGAAGATATAATCAATGCCGACTTGCTTGTTTTGAGCGATATTGCATCGCTTATGATGCGTTCGAAAGAGTTGTCATCGTTGCGCCCCAAAGATTTACTAGCCACATTCAAAAGATCGATTTTAGAAGAACTCGATTTCACAAAGGAAGCGAGTCACTTACTTAAGTTTCACGAACTTTTTGAAGGGGATGCTGAAGTAAAAATTCCGCTTCTTTATTCAGATTATTGCAATTCGAAAGTCATAACTCTCGAGTTTATTGATGGAATAAAAATCAATCGCACCGAAGATCTTAAGCATGCAGGCTATGATTTAAAACGTATTGCTCAGAAAGGATTTGATGCCTATTTCAAACAGATTTTCGAATGGGGATATTTTCATGCGGACCCTCATCCTGGAAATTTGATGGTTTTACCCAATGAAGTAATTGCCATTCTTGATTTTGGAATGGTGGGGCGTTTGAGCGAAAATGACCGGCTCGCATTGGTTGAGTTTATTATTGGTTTGGGTCGCGACGACACTTCTAGCATTGTTGAAAACGTCGAGAAACTGCAAGGCGAAGAAATCGAGAATAAAAAAGAGCTCGAAAAAGACATGTCCGAATTCATCGAAGAATATGGATCTAAGGCTGTTAAGGACATCGATTTAAATGCCGCATTGAATCGAGGACGCAACTTGATCAACAAGCACGATCTGAAATTAAATCCAGATTTGTTTCTGTTATTAAGAGCCGCATCGATGCTCGAAGGTTTGGGCATGAGTTTAGATCCGGATTTCCGTTCCTTACAAATAATAAAACCTTATGCAATCAAACTGCTCCGCAAAAATTTAAATCCCAAAAACATTTTCAAAAGCCGTCGGCTAATTTCCGCATTGGCCGACTTGGCTGCATTGGCCATCTCATTTCCTTCGGATGCCCGCAAAATTGTCGACAAATTAAAGAATGATAAGTTAAAAGTTCAGGTTGAAGATAAAGGACAGAAAATAGTAGCGAGAGAAATCAATCATGCAGGAAAACGCATCGGAAATGCAATCCTATTCTTATCGGTGTTTTTGGGAGGATGCTATTTGTCATCGCTTCCATTTCCAAAGTTTTGGGGAGATTTGAATTTGCCTGCCTGCATAAGTTTTTCAGCAGCACTGATTATTTTTATTCGAGGATTTGTCCTTTCAAAAAATTAAATCCCTGCCAACAAAACTTTCCAAGCAGCTTGAACATCCCCTTTTGACAGAAGTTGTTTTGCTAATTGGTGCGATGCAAAGTCACTTTCAGCAATAGTATTGAATAGAATTTCGTATTCGCCTGATTGTTTAAATTCACGGATATTTTCATCGCTTGGAATATGTTCTACATTTCCCAATTGACCCAAATTATTTCCAGATAAAATGTGTGAATTACGAATAGAATGAGGAATTGCATCTACACCAATTCCAAGTGTGGTAAGCGGTTTTTCTATTTCAAACAAAGAATCGCCATGTGCACGGCAATACCAATTTCCTCCCATGCGCGCTACCAAATCTATTTTCTTTTGATCGATGGCATTGGAGGCATCCAAAACAGCATCGTTAACATGCGCTAAAATCACTTCACAAATAATGAGGTTTCCGGCTCCACCTTGATCACCAAGTTCTATGACCTGTGTTACTTTACATTCAAACTGAACAGGTGATTCTTTTACTCGAAAGGGCCGAATTTTTTCAGATTCAACAGCAGTAAAACCAGCCTTTTCAAATTCGTTTACCCCTTTAGCATATTCGGTACTCGACAAAGACATTTGCTCAACCATATCATACGTAACCACATTAATCACCACTTCTGGAATCACTTTCACATTATCGAGCGTGTGTTTGGTAGTGTTATCGCGGACGCGTCGTGCAGGCGAAAAAATCAAAGTTGGTGGATTAGCACTGAACGCATTGAAAAAACTAAATGGACTTAAATTCGGATTCCCATCTTCATCAATAGTACTTGCAAATGCAATAGGGCGGGGTCCAACTGCGCCTAATAATATGCTGTGAAATCGGGCTATGGAAACATCTTTTGGGTCAATAATCATATTCAACAATTAATTTCGACTGCGAAAATACATTTTTTATTAGGTTGAAAATTCTTTCTTTCTATTGATTTAACGAGGGAAAGACATTTCTCACTTGATAAATCTGTTGTAAAATAGCATCAATTATAGAATACATGGTAAACAGATTATATTTTTAATAAATTTGTGGTATCGCCTTGAATTAAAATAAATAAACAACCGTATTCGCATGGAATATAATGAGCAATCAGATAGAGAAGAAATTTATTCTCGTCCAGTTAGAGCAGGAAAGCGCACGTATTTTTTAGATGTAAAAAGCACACGTGGCGATGATTTGTACCTAACCATTACCGAAAGCAAAAAACGATTTAAGGACGATGGTACCTTCTTTTTTGAGAAACACAAGATTTTCTTGTATAAAGAAGACTTCGAAAAATTTACTGAAGGTTTGAATGATGCCATTCAGTTTATTATGGATAATAATGGAGGAGTCACATCGAGTCCACGACCAGAAATTTCCGCAACAACTGCAACTTCATCAGAAGAAGTAGCTGGAACGGTAATGGAAACAGAGACAGAATCAAACAATATCGATACTTGGTCGAATGTTGATTTTGATGATTTAGGTGATAAATAATTCTAAGAGGTTAGTAATATTGCTATGACTGAAGCAATAAAGTAACTTACAAGGTTACCTGCACCGGCGTAATCTTTAGCAATGCGTTGTCCCAAAAACAACATTAGGATAGAAAGCGAAGATAATACCGCACCCCAATGAGCAATTTGTGGGTTGTTGTTAATCATCAATACTATAATTCCATAGCTCGATAATACACCCGCACAGATTTCAGTAAATGTGAGAGTAATCAACATAAAGGGAACAATTCCTTTGAGTATAGATTTGGAGAAATGACCTGTCAGCCAAGTTAAATTATCCTTGTAGTTGAACAGTTTATCCAATCCTGATTGAAGAAATAAAATGGCAAAAAAAGCAGAGCATACAATTTGAGCGGTTTGCTGTGACAAAAGCGTTTCCATAGGGTTCAATTATACTATTAAATTGAGATTCGGGCCATTATTTAAATACTCAAACGAATTGAATAATTAATCTAAAAATCACAAAAACCTGCAATGTGATTTTTTAACGCTTGAATCGTATTAGCATCTACCATATTTTTTTCTCCATCCCAGAGATTATAAA